>JAWBOR010000039.1:0-13115 GCA_038826015.1 Bathyarchaeia archaeon | reverse complement strand
CTATGTAGGCAGGATTTCAGACTTGTGGAGTAAAAAGAAAATATCGCTTGTGTGCAATCTATTCTCGGCGATTTTGACGCCTTTGTATGTCTTCTCCAAAAGTTTCATATCTTTTGTCCCACTTCATCTAACGGTTCCAGCCTTATACTGGACTTATGAATCAATCTGTTCAGCTTTGGCTGTTGATATAGCTAAAACAGGCAAGGTTGGAACAAATCTTGGCATATTAAGAACTAGCGCTTTAGGTTGGAGCATAGGAAGCCTGTTTTCAGGCTTCATCATCCAAAACTTTGGTTTCGAGACAGCATTCGTCGTTATCTCTATTTTATATTTTTGGTCAGCTTTTTTGGTTTCCCAGTTAACGGAAGCTAAGCGTGACAGATTTCATTTGGAGGAGCCGTCTTTGGTTTTAAAAGATCGACATATTATTTACTTTTTGTTGATTGTTGTCGTAGCATTTTCCACCATGCCTGCTTTTCATTCCTTTCTGCCGCTGTATATGAAGAATGAATTAAAGGCTCCTGAGTCTGTTATACCGTTAATTTTTGCAATTACGCCGTTAGGCGAGATACCTCTTACGTTACTGTTAGGCAGATTGGCTGATCGAATCGACCGACGAAAAATTATCTTAATCTGTTTCTCGGCTTTTCCTATAAGATGGGCAGCAATCGTATCTTCAGGAAACTATGTCCTAGTAATTCTTGTTCAGATGCTACATGGCTTAGCATTCGCTGGGTTGTATGTCGCCGCTATAGCCTATCTCTCAGATATGGTAACCAGTCGAGCTAGAGGAATGATTGTCGGAGCTTTTTCTTCAAGTATAAGCCTAGGCACGACTATCGGAGGATATGCACTTGGCTTCACAGCGCAAAATTTCGGATTTAAAACCATGTATCTGCAAGCCATAGCCACAAGTACCGTAGCCGTCCTTTCATTTGCAACATTAGGCTTAGGGTCAAGAAAATCAATTAGTAGAACTGCTGAAACAACAGTTAATGACGGCGCCTAGGAAATCTCTTCCCGGTTAGTTGCCCATAAGATTTTAGGTTTGGATGGCGCACGCTACCTAAAGTTTTCAGATTCGCTTCTTTTCATGGCTTGCTCGAATTAGAATTTGTCTGTTGATACGATCTCTTCCAGAGTTTTCCTAGGAACATGCTCGACGAATTTTTCATCTTTCGGATATCCTAGGGGTGTTATCGCCACAACATTTACATCTTCGGGTATGCTTAATATTTTCTTGACTTCTTCGTTGTTAAATAAACCAATCCAACAAGTACCTAGTCCTTCGGCTCTCGCTGCAAGTATTAGGTGAGTGAACGCTATAGAAACATCCACCAACATGCTCATGTCTCCCATGTATCCCCCTCTATTCGTTGGGATTTTGCATCCACAAGCGACGATCACCAGTGGAGCTTTGGCAATGAATTCTTGATTTCCACATGCGGAGACTAACCGATTTTTGGTTTCTTGGTCTTTCACAATTATGAATTTCCAAGGTTGCCGATTGGACCCAGACGGCGCAATTCTCGCTGCTTCTAAAATCCTATTTAACGTCCCTTCAGGTATGGGGTCAGATTTATAAGATCTGATACTTCTACGAGTTCTTAATACATCATAGAAATTCATTTTTCACTCCTCTCCACATGATTACAAATATATACTCATAGAATGTATTATTAATTCATAACTTTAAAAACTATGACGTTTGAACCTAGAGTTCGGGTGTGAGGCACTTGCCTAAATGGGTTGTCCTCTTTCTCCTTCCAGCAATATGCTTTCTCTGGTTTACGGGATGGTTTCTTTATTGTTCAGAACCGAGAAAATAAGAGGATAGGCAGAATCCATTTTTAATTCATATATAGCTACATATTGAAATTCAAGACTTCTCTAAAGAATAATATTCCAAAACAGTGCCATGATAGGGGTCCTTTCCTACGTCATTGTTAGTTTTGTCGATAGCCTCTTCTAACGAAATTTTTTCCATGTATAAAACATTGAGAAAGTAGCGGACCGCATCATCTGAATGTGATAACAGCACTGGGCCGTTCCAACCAACATATCCTCTGGCACCCTGTGCCATAAACGCTTTTCTCATCTGGGGATCTAAAGTCCCGTCGCAACCCATTACTATAACAAGTGTATCGTTGAGTTTTCCTTTCATAAACATATTAACGAAACCATAATTCACTGCAAAAATAGGTTGGGGGTCACCTCCGGCAAACGCAGCCTTCACAACATTAAGACTTTGTTCCTGGATGTATTTAAAGATAGAATATGGTTCTGCGGTGAAGAGGTGAAGTTCACTGCTTTTAGATAATGCGCTGTGCATCCTGAAAATGATTACTTCATATCCGCTCTTTAAATTCTTCAAGGAATCCACTGTCACTTCTTGCCCTTTATAGATGTCAACTTTGAACCCTGCTTCTTGTAAAGTTTCGTTGACCGATTTCGTGAATTCGTCATTCGGATAATTAAGATATAAGGCGTCGATTAAAGCTGCTCTAGGAAAGTTGTCAACCGAATCATTATTTGTATTATTAGATGAATTTAAATTTGCTAAATAAACTGTTAGAAAATAGGCGGTTATTACAATGAGGGAAAGTGTGATAACCAGAATTGCGAAACTAGAATTTTTCATAATCTTCCTATTCGTAACGATTGATTTTTTCGGTCTTTTAGTTTCGTTTCTGGCTCCCGTTTGTTGCATAAAATGAAACATTTGGTCACAGAACACTAATGTATTGCCCGTTGAAATCCCTTATGATATTTAATGGCTGAAATTGTGGCAAACAAAGTAACCAGTAGCACAGTAACTGTCCATAATTTGGCAATGTCTAATGGGGTGAAATCTACTACCTGTCCGCCGACAGACACATAAGCATATATTCTGACTAGCAGCTGGCATTCATTATTAGCGTAATCTTCATCCATCCAGTCCACTATCCTAAAAGTAACAGCCGCATTTTTTCCGTTCATGTTAATTGCGTATTTATGACCTGTGTCGCCATTGCTGAAGGCTCCCCAGTCCACATCTTCTCCATCGATTTGTAAAAACGAATGATCATCAGGAGCTGGAAAATAATTTCCCCAATTCCAGGAGTTTGAAAAGTCCGTGGTATAATATTGGGCATCAGCCGCTAAGTTGTCTTCATAATTATACCACCATATCCCTTCTACTGCAATTCGGTATAATGCTCCAGCTTTCAACATTGGAGAGACGATCTCTTCTCCGGAGGATGGCACGTAGGCTTCCCACATGAATATCTCCGAAGCCTTAACTGGTTGCAGGGCAAAGGTTAAAGCGTTTATTACGAATAGTGTAGATAAAATGGTGAAGAAGAATTTCTTGTGTTCTTTCATAATTTTTCCCTTTATGTTAGTTTTATTCATCGTATATATAATTTTTCTGTAATCATAAATATACATCTCACATTTTTCTGGGGTGTGTTTTGATCTGATGTTACAAACCCGTAACAAGGCTGTTCTGCAGAAATAGACTCAACGACTTTTGGTTTTAGAGTTAAAAATTATGGTGTCACTCGTAAACTGCACAGTTCTCATGATTGAAAGTATTTTATGGTGATCATGTACATTAGAAAGGATTCAAATTTCAGTTTAATCTTCTTATAGATTAGTTATTTTTAAAATGGCGGCAATTAGGATTGGTAGTATGAATATTATTGTGTAGATTATGTGTGGAACAACAAGCTCAACTGGGACGTTTATGTTGAATTTCATAAGGGATCCCGCAATCGGAAGGATTGTAGTTGTTGCCGGTAAAATGAGGAGTAAGTTATGTGGATGAGGTTTCAATAATGAATAAAGGTCCTTTGTCTTCACCATTAGTAGCAAAGACGCGGAGAAAAAGACCCATTCTAATATCTTATTCGTTAAACTTAAGAGTGGAATCCCAAAACCGAACCAGCCCATGTTTACAGGCCAAAAGAGCTGAACGCTTCCAACTAGAAAATCTCCAATTAAACTATGTTGTGCAATGACAAGCAAATAAGGTATAGCTCTCTTTCTGTGACGGATTAGAAATGGCGTCGAGATAAGAGCTACTACTATTATGGAATGTGTAGGACCGCGGTGTCTTAAAAACTGAGTCAGTAGGTCTATGTCAGGCAGTATGGCAAAGACAAATATTAATGGGATACTCATCCTTAGGTTTAAAATTCGAGAAGATGCCTTTCCGACTATATAGCCCAAAGCAAGATGTCCTACTGCAAACATTGTCTTTAAACCCTCAGCGTGTTTATCTTAAGAACAAGCATATGTTACTTTTGTTGTCGAGAGGAACTTTCATGACAGAAAGGAAAACGCAGGAGTTACTGACAGTAGTCATTAGAATATTGGGTTTCTATTAGATACTAAATAAAGTACTGACCTCGATCTAAAGGTTTAGCTTCGAAGAAACCATAAGAATTTATATTTCATTAAACCAATAAAGTAGGAGGAGTTTGAGGAAGGGTTTTGATGGTCAGAATTACAATCAAAAATCTCAGCAAGAAATTTGACAGAATTGCCGCAGTAAATTCCTTGTACCTTTCAGTTGAAGACGGCGAATTCTTCGTTCTGGTCGGACCAAACGGTTGTGGCAAAACAACTCTTCTGAAGCTAATCGCTGGATTGCTAAAACCAGATGAAGGCGAAATCTATTTCGACAATTTACTTGTCAATGACCTCAAGCCGCCAGAAAGGGGAGTGCGCATGGTTTTTGAAGGCTACGCTCTTTTTCCACATATGAAAGTATATGAAGAAATGAGATATTCAAACCTAAACTTTGCATTGAAAGTTCGCAAAACCAAGATAGAAAAAATCAGAAACGTGATAAACGCAGTAAGTTCAAGAGTTGGCATTGAGAGAAAGCTCTACAACCGAAAGCCTGATGAGTTATCTCAAGGAGAGAAACAGAAGGTCGCTGTTGGAAAGGCAATAACTATCCTTCCTAAAGTGTTTCTTATGGACGAGCCTGTGAGCAACCTTGATCCCTCAACCAGAATTCACGTGATGCAGGAGCTTAGAAGATTGCATGAAGACCTTAAGACAACAACCATCTATGTAACTCACAACCTAGCTGAGGCAATGGTGATTGCGGATCGGCTGGCAGTTATGATGGACGGCGCCATACGTCAGGTTGGAGCGCCTGACGAAGTGCGTAATCATCCAATTGACGAATCTGTTGCCGACTTCATCAAATACTATGACTACGCATCACTTTTACGTGCGTTCAATAAAGCATAAAAAGACGGTTCAGATTACCATTATTCTAATCATACATTTATGCTGACAAAGAACATTTTTGCAGGAGCATCTGCGGTTTTCATTTCATAGCCTCGAGAATAAGATTTCCTTGTTAAAAGTTTTGTCAGTGATGGTTGGATTATGCGTTACTTGGCGTAAAATCCAATACGTATATTTAAAATGTACAATGATGTTGGTTGTGCCAGCTTGCTTTAGATTTCCTACCTCTTTTACTTATTGTTAAGAGTCTCTTTTATAACAGCGATATATTTATAAGTGTGTTTTGCATGTGAACATGATCTAAAAATTGAAGATGGAGGCGATTCAATGTTCAATCCATTCAAACATGACAAAAAGGCTTTAGCTGAAAGAACGTGGGTCTGTTCTGTATGTAAATCTACGAATAGCCATGAGTCAAGTCGATGTGTATTCTGCCACACATACAAGTAAATTGGCAGTAAATTGGAAGGAAACTAACCCTTCAATCGTTCCCTATTTTTGAGTAGAAATATTCCCGAAAATTGTCTTGAGAAATAAAATCTCAGCGTGCGCGCTAAAAATTGTGATATTTGTATTCCAAAGAATCAATTACGAAATCTTCTATATCCTTGGAATTCGCTTCACCTCTTCTGTTGAGTAATCCAAATATAGCACAGGCGTTATCAACTGACGTCAAACAGTTCAAGCTCGCTAAAAGCATAGAGTGAGAGGGTCTGTACATTACTCATATTTCCTTAAATCACTTCTTCTGACCTTTCCTTCCATCTTCTGGTCTTACAGAACATACTTAAAACTCATTTGATAATTAATCTTTAAGTTTCGAGAAGAACGATATAAGATTCAAAGATTTGTCTCTTAATTTTTAACATTATATAATTTTCTTAAAGATAACGAATATATTATGATGACCAATATGAGAAAAGCGAAGATATATTGTGCTTTGGCTACTCCAAAAACGGCGGCGATTAAACCAATTAAGTAGATCGAAGCAAATTGCCCCACTGCTCCAAGAGTCACAGTCAACCCAGTAATTGTACTGGCTGACTTTGGCTCGACGGAGATCCCCCAGGCAATAATCGCTGGAAAAACGGGGGAAAGTAAAAAGCCCGACACAATCCACAAGACCATCTTATGAAGTAGCGAATTTAATAACGTTGCTCCAAGCATGCAAGGTAAAACCATACAAGTTGAAGCCATTATGGTTCTTACGTATCCTAACCTTTCTATCACTGAAGCCCAAACTAAGCGTCCAAATCCCATGAAGCCCCAGAAAAGACCCGCGGTAAGGCCAGCTTCGTATACTGTTGAACCTTGATTCTCTAGGATGAAAGGCAACCATGTGCTTATGCCCATCTCCACGCCTACATCAAAAATTGCAATCGAAACTATTGGAAGAATCTTTAGCGAAGATCTTATGGTTGTGAACGGATGATTTATGACAGATGGATTCTCTCGCTCTTTTTTACGCAGTTTTACCAACAATACTAGCAAAATCAATAAAACTGGTAGGGGAAACAGATATACCTGTCTCCAACCAGCAATCGTAGCTATGATCAAGGCTGAAAACAAAGGACCAAAAGTGGATCCTATATTCCAGCCAATGTGAAGGAGGGTTACGCTTGCTCCCCTTTTTTGGGGGTAAAGATCGGAAACATATGCATTTATTGCTGGCTCCATGAAACCGGTCATTCCCCCCATTATTAAAAGTGATATTGCAACAATCAAAGGATTTGGCGAAAGCCATAACCCTAGGCAGCTTGTTGCCAAAGCGGCAACCGATGCAGCTATTATCGAAACCTTGTTATGTCTGTTAGCTATCCATCCGCCCAGCAAAGCTATCAAAGCACCTACTGAGGAAAAATTTGCGATTATACCCATAAAATCTGGAGTTAACGCAAACTCTTTGGATAATGCAGACAAGACTGGACCTATGCATGTAACAACGTATGCGTATGAAATATAGCATACAAACACGATGAGCCAAGATATTTTTTGAGAAGTCAAACCAAATACCTTCAACGATAAATCATGTAACTCTACGATGGAGTGCGCATGTTAGAGAATATTGAAAACTTCGTGAATTTAAAAACTATGGAAAACTTAAATAGTAAAGGAGAATTAGCAGTTAAACCTGAATGACTTATGGCAAAGCATAACGACATAATTGATTATGCAATGTTCGGTTTTAGCTAATCGTAACTAAATCTGTGTGATCCATGTATGAACTGAATTTTCCTTTCCTTTGTTCATATAAGAAATGTGAACGTACGAGTTTGATGAAGATGGCAAATTCTTGGCGCTCAGATCATTGTTCGTAGAAGAATAGCTTGTGTTCCGTAGCCTAAGATCATTGCTAGTGCTAGGCTAATTGGCAAGGCTGGCGCTATTCTCCTTTTTTCTACTATTTTTAGAGTGATGTATGTGCCAATTAAAATCCCAATGCTCGCCATCACAGTGGAAGGAAGATAATAGGCATTGAAATTATAATATATGTGGCTGATAACCATGCTGTAAAAGATGATGTCTCCCAAGCCAATGATTACTTCACGAAATTCGATTACTATGCCTTTCAACAAGGTTCTAGCTTCTTCCATCTTAAGCATCTTGCCTAGGGGTCCTTTATATACGGTTATAACATCGTAGAACATTAACATAAGAATTAGGACGATAGCGCTGAGTAGAGGAATCGATGTTCCTAGAAAGGTCCCTGCAGAAGATCCAACACTTATGACGACGATTTTTTGGAGTTTTCCTTCAAGAACAAATATGCTAGGCAAAATAATCAGAGTAATTATGAGGGAAGCAACACTTAAAATAGTTTGATTTGACAAATTAAGCAAATATTGTATCTTCTGCACATAGAAATTCGAAAGTGCGAATAGTAGAAGGCCGAAACTGCTCATTATCGTTAGCCGAAGAATCAACGTTTTTCCACGTTTTACAAATAAGTAGAAAAGCGTGACTGAAACTGTCATCAACGACAAAAGTAGTAAAGCATTCATCAAAGGTCCCAGCCCCTGTTCACCGTAGACCGTGGGGTGAGGAATAGCTTGTCCCGTTACACTTTCTGGTATTATGGGCGTACTTATTTCCTCAGCTCCCGTAACTTTTATTAGGTAAAGTTTTAGTATGGAGGCAAAGATTAAAGTAACAACTAAACAAAAGACTACTGGAAAGAGGTGAACAACGCTTACTGGCTCTCGATCGCTTTTCCCCATTCATCATCACTTGCACTTTTCTCTCTGGAAGAGAGTATACAATTTAATTCTTTTCCAGTCTTATTTCTGCATTACTTCTTTTTATTGGTGACGGAGTTAGCCGTGAGATCAGCGTACTTAACGTACCAAGTTTTCTTATAGGTAATTATTCTCTCAAGACTTTTCAGTACAGTTAACTCATAACACCTTAATTACTTGGCAATGAAATAAAATTGTCCATTCATCCAATATAGAACGGTTCTTTGGATTGCTTAGAAAATTAAAATGTTTTATACGTTGAACATGCTTATTTTAGGTATACATAAAAAGTAAGATAAAGTAGAAACCAAGGGATAATTGAGGAATGGATAAATTTTGAGCGATGTTGAAAAAATTTATGAATTAATAAAGAAAGAGAAAGAAGACTCTGTTTCGTCAGTCGCTTGCGACGTATTAAGAGCTATGGTAATCCTCCATGGTTCAGCATGGCAATCAGATTTGCAGGACACTCTGACTGGTTTGTGGAGCTTGAGTTTTCTCACTCTAGATAGAATGATCGATAAAGAAAGTTTGGTTCCTGAAGCACTAAAACAACTTAACGTTTTAGGTTTGATCCAGTCCGAAAAGAAGTTGAGGTCAGATTTGAGCAGGCAAGAACCAGTCGAAGACGAATTGCATAGTGTCAAAAACCTGAGAGCCTTAATTGTGATTTTTGGCTCGGATCATTTGGTTGAAAAATATAGAAGAGAGATCATGGGATATGGGGCCATAGGTCGCTAATTTTCAGGTTAAAGACCAGTTTATTTCAGCTGGTCCAATTCAAGCATTGAGCGACATTTATCACAAATTGTGGTTTTCTTTCTATCAACTTCTGCAATGGTGTTTGAGGGGGACATTAGGCATTCTGAGTTTGCACAATGGTATAACCCAAACAAATGTCCGAGCTCATGTGAAGCAGTTTTCAAGACTCTTTCTTTAAGCAACTCTGAACTTGCATCGTATTGAGCGTAAGTCAACCGTGCGACTGACATAACCGCACAACCCTTTGAGCTATCTGCAATTCCAAATATGAAATTTCTTCCCGGAACGTAAATATCAGCTGCAGTAACGCCTATGCGCAATGTGCGATCTGCATCAAGATACAACTTGCAGATCTGATCCAACAAAGTTAAGGCATTAAATTGACGTCTTCGAGGATTGTATGCTCTCTCTTTTATGGGAAGACTTAAATTGATTATCCTTGCTTCGCGCTCATAAATCGAAGCTGCTTTGATCAGTTCTTCTCTGTAAAGTTGAGTTCTCCAAACGCTTCCTAATGGAATAAAGACTATCTCCTTTCTCAAACCATACCACATTTCGTTTTCCTTAACAAGTTTCATCAATTCTTAGGTTTATGCATTATGAAAGCATTTGACGATTTTTCGTTGCCAACATCGGAATCCAAATTTCGCATCAATTCGTAAAGAACTTAGCAATTAAAGTCTTGCTGTTTCTTACAGTGTTTGATGTTGATAGATTGAACGATCATATAACTTATATGATGTGATTTTTTATATCAAAGGAGACCAAAATGAAGATTGATATTGACGCTGGGCACGTAGGATTTATCTTATTTCTTTTTTCCGTAGCCTTGTTTGTTCCCATTTTTGTGTGTTCAGCTGAAGATTTCGAATATCGCATTGAATCAGTGGAACTTACAATCTATCGGGATGGACTAGTTCATGTTGTGCAGGTTCTAAGCGTCAATGAAACTCTCCCATCGGTTTCTGTAGTGCTTTTAACTCCATCAGTTGAAAACTTGTTTGTTGTGGATGAGAACCAAACGGTCTTGGATTGCGATGTACTAGGTGAAAACTTGACTATCTATAGTTTGGGAGCGAGAAGCATCACAGTTGAATATGATTCGGTTTCATTAACCAGAAAAGAATCAGGCGTATGGACATTGAACCTGAAAACTCCTTACAATCTAACAGTTTACCTTCCAGATAATTCAACTATTGTGTACCTAAGTGACATACCAACATCTATAGATGCAGAAAATGGAAGGATCAAGATTCGCCTTTTTCCAGACGTGTGGGAGATAAGCTATGTATTACCTGTGGCGCCAAAAGAAGAGTTCAAAGTCAGCGACCTTCATATAAATCCAGAAGAGGTGGAAGCTGGGAAGGAGGTGACAATCACGGTTCTTGTAATTAACCAAGGAAGAACAGAAGGATCATATGCCGCCGTCCTCAAGATTAATGGTACCACAGAAGAAACGAAAACAATCATACTTGCATCAGGAGAAAGCAAAACAGTTGAGTTTAAAGTCAAAAAAGAAAATTTAGGCAATTATATCGTGGAAATAGGAGGATTGAAAGGGCAATTTTCGGTAAAAGATACCTCGCCGCCAACAACCCTGCCTATGTCGCTTCCGTTAACTCCATTTCCTTTAGAATACCTTGTTGTGGTACTGGCAGCTGTTGTAGGCACGGTGCTGTTGTTTCTATTATTTAGGAAAAAGGAGCCAAATCCCTCGAAGATATTCGAGGATCACCCAGAGTTAAGGGATGAAGACAGAAGTGTGATACTTTTCATTGCTGAGAGGGGTGGAAAAGTTTTTGAATCCGAGCTGAGGGAAAGGTTTGGAGATTTGCCTAGGACTTCTCTTTGGAGACTGGTGAGAAGACTGGAGAATATGGAAATCGTGACTGTGAAGAAAATCGGTCTGCAAAATCAGGTGGAGCTCAAGAAAAGATAAAGCTCACACCTTTACCTTTCTAGTAAAGCCTTAAGATATGGACGTTAATAAGTAGCATTAACAGATTGTTAACCCTAAACTGTGTTTTAAGAAAAAAATCAACGATGTCGGAAATCTCTCAAAACTTCATATCTCTAAATAAAAAAAGAAAGAAGCGTTGCTACTTTAGTATCCTTTTTTCTGGTGCATTAACGCTTGATGGACGTTCATTATCATTTGCCTAATGTCTTTAAAGTCTTCCACGGCTTCAGTCAGTGGTTTCGCTTTTGTTGTGTTAACTAGTTGTTCAATAGTAAGTTTATAATCATCTATGTCGACATCTTGGTCTCCATCTTTATCGGTGAAACCTAATCCTTCCAACAGGGCACCGACATTGACTCCATTTCTATGTGCAAACCAAAGTCTTGCTCGTATTCTTTCGCGGAATCTCTCCATATTCCTCACGAAATTTTCGAACCGCCAACAGATAGTCCATTTCGCTATGAGCCTCAATGCTTTAAATGCATCAGCAATGTTTTTCTTTGCTTCTGTAAGATTGTTCGCGGCGTCTTCTATGTCAGGTGTAGAGAGATCCAGTGCGTTTACTGCTTCTGTTAAATTGGCATTTGCTTGCGTTAGGTTTCCTTCAATCCAGCTTAAATATTCTTCTACGTCGGGTGGATTTGATTCAATCTGGCCTATGTGATCAACAATATCTTGAAGTCTATCTATTTCTCGATATGCTCGTTCAATGGCTACTCTTAAACCAAATATTATTTCTTCTTCATCTTCGGTGAGAAGGTTATGCAATAGACGGAAGGCTTCTCTGTACAGTCTCATGGCTTCTTTTGCCAGTTCAATATCCATAGTAGTATCTGCTTCGGCGAGCTTGTTATCAGCCTCTGTAATGATGTTGTTTATTTCATCAGGAATCGTTATACCCCCTTCCTCAACATACGACTTCAGTTCCACGATCTTTCCTTGCACTATTTTGACCAATTCAATGAAATTATCAACTCGGCTTTGCGGTTCAGATTGAGCATTCACCGCAGCTATTGGAATCACAGATGCTAAAGTGACGGCGAGAAGGATTAAACCTATGTGGCTTTTACGCATCAAATTTTCACCTAAAATATACTTCCAGATGGCCTAATTTAAGGAACACTGCGAAAAAACCATTCCAAAATTGGAACAACCGTTCCAATAAATGTGTGGACAACTATCCGAGAGTAATTGTTGCATACTATATGGGCATGGCTAGCGGAGATTTACGCTTAGATTTAAGAATAGTGGATAAACGTCTTTCTGTAAATACTGCTCTGAAATCTTGTATTTATATGCCAATTTTTCTCATTGCACCAGGAAGAACAAAGTCTTTTTGAAGATACACTTATCGAGTGCACACCGATGCTTATTGAAAAATAAACAGCAATCTATGCAAACTAAATACAGCTTCCATTTTGGCGCCTGTGAGAAAAATTCAATATTAAGTCTGCAATAAATATACAAGTAAAAACAGTGAGCGTATGGTTGGTGAACAATTTGGAACTCATGGAAGTCATACGAAAAAGAAGAAGCATAAGAAAATACCTGCCCAAACCTGTTAGGAAAGAAGATATTGAGTATGTGCTCGAAGCCGCTAGATTGGCACCATCTTGGGCCAATAGACAATGCTGGAGATACATTGTAGTCACAGATGAACCACTTAAAAAGAAGATAGCGCAGCGCGAATGGATAGCGGAAGCACCCGTGATCATTGTGGGATGCGCCGACCCCACCAAGTCTGGAGACAGAGAAGGAAAACCATACTACATGCTGGACATGGGCTCAAGCATGGAGCATCTGATGCTTGCAGCAGCAGAAAAAGGCCTCGGAACATGCTGGATAGGCGGTCAATTCGACGAGAAGACCGTTAAAGAAGCTCTAAACATTCCAGAAAACATTCGAGTAAT
>JAWBOR010000038.1:0-13368 GCA_038826015.1 Bathyarchaeia archaeon | reverse complement strand
TGTATCTTTCATATGCGTCTGTCTTGCCTTCACCCCACTCCGCTCTAATCAATCCAACTGTAAAAAATCGGGACTCTCTACATTTTTTCAAAAACTCTCCCAATTTCTTGGCCACGGGCTCCCTGCTACTTATCCTGGCAAAATCAAATCCCTTAAAAGGAACCGCTTGAGGCGGAGGAAGACGCGTATACTTTTTTGTTACTTCTTTTTTCGGAGTCATTTGGCTAACCTCTTCAGCGCACCCAAGACATCAGTCTTACCGAAAGTATGAGCCACCTCCCTCTGAGGAACCTTGATCAAAAGTGGGAATGGCACCATATTCATCTGTCCTGTGACTATAACTTCTCCCCTCTCAAGAGTTGTCAATCTTCGTTCCAAAGCCGAGGGAAGACCCCCACAAACTCTCTTCACAAAGCTCACATCATCTGGAGATATTCTGTGAATAAAGAAAGTGTTGCACATCGAAAGGACAATAGGGTCTATGAATGATGGACGCTGGGACACTAAGCATAAGCTCAATCCAAACTTTCTTCCTTGCGTGGCAACAAGAGAGAGTTTTTCCCTAGCTAAGCTATATCCGACATCGTAAACTGTCAGATTTGGACAATAGTTTTGGGCTTCCTCCATGATAAAAAGCATGTATCGCTCATCGCGCTTCACCTTGTAGTCAGTGAATCTTTGGAAAAGAATTGACGAGACATAAGATATCACAAGTTGCTTAAGCGACAGAGGAATCCCAGGAGCTGCGTCAGCTGAGAAGTCGATTATAGCTATGCCCCTATTTTTTGTCAAATCGTCAATGAACTCGTTCTCAATGCGAGGAACTGTGGACAAGAGTCGGTGTTGATTTTCTATTTCTTGAAACTTATCCAATCCGCGGCTTATAGCAGCGGCTGTAGCTGCATGTATCATATCTGTTCTCAGTTCATTTAGTCGTGCTTTGGCTCTATGAAAAGTGTCAAGGTCAACAAAAATACTTTGATAATCATGTTCAGCCATGTCTCCTCTTATAGTCATTTGCTCGATGAGTGTCTCAATGCCAGCTACTTGAAGTTCGTTTTTCTCTCCGCCACTATAATACTGTACAATCAGTTCTGCAAGATCACGCCTTTGTAGGTTATTGAGATTAATTGCTATAGGTTTTATGTTCTTTCGAAAAGTTTTGATCTCAGGAGAGTTTGAGAAGACATATCGAGTTATTGAAGGAGATGACCCAAAATAGCCCTTGTCCTCAAAATGCTTGAAGTAATCAATGTAATCTGCATTAGCATCGATTATAAGCATTGGTATTGAAAGTACAGTATTCTCTCCAGCGTTTATCTTGACCAACTTTTCAATCAAGGCACCCGTATCATATGATTTCCCGCTTCCTGTAACGCCAAAAACTGCCATATGCATCGGAACGCCCTCAATTGTAAGTGGAATAGGGGCGTCTTGATATCCGAAAAGTGATCCATACCACACAATACCTTCTTGAGAAGTGATGCCGAAAATCTCGTTAAGACTCGTGGAAACATCTATTGTGAATACTTGATCTCCCGCATAAGGAGGTATTGATATCTCAGTTAGTTGTGGGATTTCTCCTAATAACTCGAGTTCACACAATTCATATCTTCTAGCTAGCTGATCGGGAATGCTTTGCTGTTTTCTTCTGGCTTCTGTCCATGCATCACCTGCGACAAAGAACTCGTTTTGAGGTACCATTCGGGCTACTCGAGCTAGTATGCGCCTTTTTCCAGTCGTTTCAACAAGTAGGAACATTCCTTCGCTTACTTTGCCTTTCTCAGCGCGCTCGTAAAGCTGACATCGAGCTGTGTTCGTGGATGCTTCTGTGAGGACTACTCCAATAGGTTCCATATCATTCACTCCAACTTCATTTTAACAATGTTATCAAACAACTCAGGCGTCGTAGTTCGGGTAATCATTTCATTGTACAAAACTTCAGCGCATCCCCTACGGATGTTGCACTTTTCGTGAGCAAGAATTATAGGAAGCGGCACGTCATGACCCGGATAACTCCAATGCACTGTTGCCCTAATTATTTCTTTGGTCAGCTTTAAAGAGCCGGCAGACTGCGAAGCCACGGAAGGAATGTCCAAGCGTATTGGGCGTGCGGTGGCATCCTTTTGCAGAAATATCGAGCACACTTCAATTCCCTTCTTGTGGTACAGCGTGTTTGCGATATCTCCCTGGCTGATATCAACAGGAGAAGTGTAGAATATTTCGTTTCCAACATCCATCGAAAACCTCGTAAAAACATATGTAATCAAGTGTGCATCGGAAATGAATTGTTTTACGCGATCCTGTTCAACATCGCTTTTGGTAAGCTTCTCAACGACATAGCTTAGAAGATAACTGCCCATGATTCGTTTTACGCAGCCCACCACAATAGCATTCTTGTCTAGACACATCTTGATGGCTTCGCAACGATCCAGAACATACTTTTGATAGCGTTTTTCGGAGCTAACCCACGGTGGATCTACTATTGGGCCATCTATGAAAATTATGGCTTTTCTTGTTTGATCGATTTCAGAAGCAGTTTCTTTGATAGCCTTCGTTTCTCCTGCCAGCATTCTAAATTCAGCCTCCTTTTCAATGTTCATGTATTCCATTTGGTTGACATCATGGATGTCCGCTGCGACTGAAACTTTTGGAGTTGATTTCAATCCTTCAAGAAACTTGATGCGAGCACAACTTATTGGGACATACCATATCCCGCCCATTCCGCCAATGCATTGAAAGCTGCCATCAACACCAAACCCTAACATCTCCCCATATTTTTCATCAGGCTTCGAAATCTTGTGAGAAGCAAGAAACTTTTCCCTCTTCATTACATTGTAGACGGTCTCGGCTATTTCCTTGTACCTCTTGTAATTCGATTTTATAACATCGCTTTTCTTGATAACGCTTTGAATTAGACCGACCAACGTCTCGGGTTCTGTTTTGTTGAATTCATATCTTCTATATATCTCTTCGATACTGGCACTTGACATTTGCCTTCAGAGTAGAATTAGCATGCAAATGTCAATATCAGTTTTGTGGATGTTTCCACTTATGCACAAATCAATACTACTGATTCACAAATCTAATGGTTACAAAACTACAATCACTCGGCAGGATATTTGACTACGCTATTGCTATGGTGAAGCTTGTGGGAAGCTCGAAGGCTAACAGAAAGAAGCGCTTAACTGTTCCTAATAGAATAATTGTGACAAATATTGAGACTCTACCCACAAGAATTGTCCCTCGCAGGCATGGGCACAGACCCAAGCGTTCACCTTGGTTTGGAAGACACTCAGGAGGACATGGTCGAAGACCTACTACAATTTCGTGGGGCGAAAGTCAATTCAGTTGCAACATGGTTTATCCAGCAGAAGTGAGAAGAAAGAAAAAGACGTATAAGAAGGCTACTGGACCTGCTTAAGCCTGGCGGACCTAGAAATCTTAGAAACGTCTACCTTTTGGACAAGAATTTGCTGCATCCCTCAGCTTCGAGGCTTTCTACAATGTCTTCGCATTCAATGGTATGTATGCCAAAAATGCTCTCCATTCTTAAACATGGTCAGGATTAGGGATTTGTCCAGTGGTGACCTAGCATTATTTAAAAGCCTTTTCTCAGAACTTGATTTCGCCCTTTTCCACCAGATCTTTTACTTTGAGCACAGCATATTGGACAGCGTGGCTTCTGTCCGCAAAATACCCTTTGTCAACCTGTTCGTCGATCCATCGAATGAGTTCTGGCAAAATGCTCACGGTAAGCTTGACTTTGACCATTCAAACCCTGTAGCATCATATAAGTTGTGCGGTGCTTAGGATTTATCTGTAATTGTAAGCATATATAAGTAAACGTTATATAACGCCCACGCGACATTAGTCTATAGTAAGACTTAATACGGTTCAAGGAAGTGTGAAAATGTCAGAGATCCCGCCTACGCCTAACCCATATCCATATCCAACGCCGCCATCACCAGAGCCTACGCCAGCTACGCCTATGCCACCGCTTGGGCTTCTACTAATAGTAGTGGCTGTCGTAAGTGTCGCTTTGGTGTTAATCTATCTCGTAATAAGAAAGAGAAAACACAGCTGATTATAACGTGAAGAGAGGCATCAAATCATTGAAAACAAGTCTAAGAATGAAGTGTCTTGCCTGTGGCCGTTGGAACCGCGTTCCGGCAAACAAGATTTTCACTGAACAGCCCAGCCCAGAACCCAAAGTTAAAATCATTGTTCCGATGTATGAACCATTAAAAGTCGTCAAATGCAAGAAATGCGGAGGAACCATAGCTCAACCACAACAACTGATCAGAATAACGCGCCTCAAGCCCACGTAGCGTAAGATCATATCATGCCTCCTCTACACAGTTCTTTATCTTCACAATCCAGCAACAAGCTAAACCCGATGAATTAATCACGAAGCAAAGTTGTTGAAGGCACAAGTAAAATGCATAATGTACGGAAGATTTCCTTAATTGCTTCTTCATATTGTTCTTGATAAGAGTTTCTAATATCATCGACCCATTGAACTTCTTCATACTCTAGCATCTTAGCAAACTGGTTAATCCTTTTCAAGATCGATGGATTGTGCCTCTTCTGAATTTTGAGCAATTCATCTTTCGTGATTCTTTTAATCTCACCGTTAAAGAACCCTATTTGATCGAGGATGTCGTTAAATAGGCTATCAGAAAGGTCAGCGACGATGATTCGTCTGACTACATTCACATTCTTGTAAAATATCTTTTTCCTTCTAAGCACCAACGAAAGACGAAGATTCACGTATACATCACTTGCCATCTCGATCAACTCTAAAAGACGCTTCAAAAGTTTATGTTCGAAGGGTGTAAGTTGCTTCCCCGCCTTCTCATTTTCGGCTGTGAACGCAAGCAATCTTTTATGGGGGAGCCCGAGCACATACTGTTCCATTAATCCATGTTGAAAGTAGTACCAATGAGCATCCCGACAAATAGTCCAAGCTTTCTTTGCAAGCTCTAACGGTTCATATTCAGCTTTTAGCTTCAGCATTTCGTAATAGGTTTCAGCCTTCGAAACCTCAATTTTCTTCAGTATATCCTCTTTCACAGCCTGTTTCACTTTGCGAATAATTGTTCGCCTGTTCCAACCCTTACTTTCCATTTCGCGAAGTATTTCACAGTGCCTGACGCGCCTTCTTCCTAGTGCGGTGAAGCTTAGATACATATCTTCTAGAAAATCCCCTCTCACTTTTGACTTCTTTCGGAAGGAAGCCAACTTTGCTTCCCGCCCGCCAAAGCGTCTGCCTATCCGCATTTTGTCACTCCTTTCGACTTTGCTAACCATAAAAAAGCAATAATGTGTCACTCCTATTAAATATCTTCTTACAGTGGCGCATTAAGATGTCAAACGATTATAAGGAAAAAATCTTGGAGTACTTAAAAAAGGCCGCAGAACCAGCCGACGTGGAAAAGATACGAAAAGCCTGCGGAATTGGAAATTGGAACACGGCGCTGAAACACTGCCTAGAACTGCATACCCGAGGCATAATCCTAGGACAAAGAACAACAAAAGGCTGGGTCTTCTGGAGTTATGAAGAAACCCACCTCGTGCCTTGGCAAGAAGCAATAGGCACTCTAGATAGAATAGAAGAAAGCGAAACACAGACAATTGCCCTCCTCACATGCACTCATACGAGACAATTAGCAATCCCGCTCCCAAAAAACCAGCTAGAAACAAAAAAACTACAAAGACTGATAGGCCGAAAAATCCGCGTACTTCAAACAGACCTCCCCGAAAGACCCCTAGTTATAAAAAGCTTCAACGAAACCACAGCAGCGTAGAACTTTGTTTCAGCGAGGCTGTGGTTTCGTAGAAGGATGTTAAGTGTTTTGCGCGGTTCTGTGTTCTTTGAAAGGTTTTGATTCGTAGAGGAAAGATTGAGATGAAAAGCACATATAGGAAATCGAAGAAGCGAAAGGGAAAGCACGTCGGGTTGATTCGGAGGATTCTTAAGGTTAGGTGGACTGGTCAGGTTTTTGTGAGCAATTGTGTGACCGTTCAGAAACTTATAGATTATCTCTGGTTGAGGAAAAGCGGGAGCAAGCAATCTGCGACTAATTATTTTTGGCATTTGTCTCGTTTTTGCCATTGGACGAAGATCAGTCCAGACGCAATTCTCGGTAAGACTAGGGAAGATTTGGAGGTGCTTGTCCAATCGTATCTAGATGAGATTCGCCGAAGGAGTGTGCAACGTGGATCTACCGCTCGTTACGCTAACACCTCCTTGGCATGTCTCAAGACTTTTTTTCGCGTTAATGGTTTCAACAGAGAGAATAATTTGGAACTGCGTTTGCACGGTTATAACGTTCCGCCGAGAACTCGCAGTAGGCCTGAGTACGTGCCTACGTTAGCCGAGGCTTGTCGAATGGCTGAAAGGGCTGGGAGCATACGTAATCGTGCAATTATATACACCTTGTTTTCTACTGGATTGAGAAATACGGCTATTCGAGCTCTCATAGTCAAAGATGTTATAAAAGAGCTTGAAGCTGAACAGAAAAATCTGTTGATAAAAGTTGAACCTGAATGGAACAAACGAATCCCTGGTGCATGCAAGAACGGTATCCCGTACTACACATTCATGTCGACTCAAGCAACTGAAGCCATCAGAGAAATGTTGAAGAGAAGAAAGGAGATTTTTGGATTCATCAAAGACGATGAACCCCTCTTTATTTCGATGGGATCGCAACGCAACAGAAGGATGCCTCTTTCAGCAAGAGAACTGCAAGAAGTCGTTAAGAAGGCAGCAAGGGAGGCAGATATCGAAAAGTGGGAGCACGTAATTCCTCACTCGTTAAGGAAGGTTTTTGAAAGCGTCCTCAGATCACCAATGAAAGATGGGGACCGAATGGATGTGAAGGACCAAGAGTTTTTGATGGGCCATATATTACCTGGAACCCAAGATCCTTACTACGATTGGAGCAAAATCAACAAATTAAGAAATGAATTCTCAAAACTTCTGTTCACAGAGGAGAAATCGCCAGAAGCAGAGAACCTCGGTATCTATAAGGAAATGGCTGAACTCTTTGGAATAGACCCTAACGAAATTAAGAAGAAAAAAGAGAACGAGCTGGGGCGATCATTGACTTTGAAAGAAGAGAAGGAAGAACTTCAAGCAAGCATCAGAGCTCGGTTAAATAGTTCTTGCAAGGAGATCAAAGAACAGAAAATAATCCCGACAAATAAAATGCAAGGTTATTTGAACAATGGCTGGAAGTTTCTAAGCATTGTAGATCAAGATCATGCTATTGTAGAGAGGCTATAGGGAAACCTTACGTAGCCACACTCGTTATGTTTTAATTTCAAGAATCAAGAACTAAGGAGGCAATCATTCAGCTGTGTTCTATTGCAGACCATGAAATTGCGTTTTGAAGTATTCCTCTAACACTTCGTCGGCATCTATCCCCGAGCCTTCAAAAGCTCTTACAACAGCCGCTCTCAAAACCTTGAATTTGTTCTGAATAATGATTCTTCCGAAATCGAGTTTTCCGTATTCAGACCTCAACAGTTCAACTTTCGTTCTGTCAAAGTAGGCGTCCTCGCTGCCTGGCAAGATATGTCCCATCAGAAATTCCTGGATTTTTGGGTCAAGGCGTCCTCCTTCAATCAGCTCGCTGTGAAGCACTGTCTCAAAGGCTTTACGTAAACATTGAGGAGTGACATGTTGCCAATCGTTTATTGACGCATTTTGGGCTGCTTGTTTTACAATGAGCTGCAGTTGTCGGGCGCTGACTGTTTTCGTGCTTCGTTCTTCTCTTGGTATTTGATTGTAGTCTGACGCAAACAGAGGTTCATTAGGCTTTATTGCGCCACATTTTTGTCTTCGTTCTCTGAGGTAAAGCTTGAGTGCCTGGGTCGCTTCATCGCAGATGAAGCTGTAATACGGAATGTTATTCTTACATGCATTAGGCTCCACCAACTTCATCTCTGGATAAACTGGAAGCATGATATTGGCTATGTTTCTTGCCAATTCCTGCTCTACATCTTTGAAAAGAAGCGCTCTAATAGTAGAATTTCTGAGCCCACTACTGTATGCTGTGAGAATAAACGCTCTATCCCTAAGCGAGCAGGCAGAATCAGCCATCAAGTATATCTCATTCTTCTTGGGTATGTATTCAGGTCTTTTCCTGTACCTAGCAGACATGTGGTATCCTTCGACTTCAAGTGCTTTGACCCCATTGAAACCATTGACTTTGAAGAATGTTTTCAGCAGATTAATCAGGGTGTTTGCGTACCTCAAGCTGTGTTTACCATCATTGAATTGATCAGCATAGTCTTGCAGCTGTTCTTCGACCGTTTCTTTTGGCATCGCAATTAGTCTATCGGGGTCCATTCCTGTGCGTACGCAGAAGGAATAAAGTCTGCTCAAATAGGCTTTTCTTGATGCCTCGCTTTTGGACTTCCTTGAAAGGTGTCTAAGCAACAAATCTACACTGATGTATTCACTTTTCCAGCCATTGACCATCAGAAAAGTAAAACATGAGCTTGGAATGCTCAGAATGCCAGCATTTAGTCGTAAGCCTCTGTTGCCTTCTTCAACCGCTTGTTGCATTGACGACAATGTTGGCTGAGCTCTACATGTAACCACTATTACCACCGCCTTGCGGATAAAATGGCTGCACCAGCTCATGGCTCCCTTTGCGAATGATCTCAGAAAGCCTGCATTTCTGGGAGTCGAGTCTGCATGGATGGCAGTTTCCAGCAAATTTACAGCTCACTATCACTTCGCCCAACTTGCTGGGAATAAAAACTGTTCCATCAATGCTGAAGGGTGCCTTTGAAAAGCCATATACAACCTTATTTCTTCTCCTCGGATGCCGAAGTCTGGTCAAAGCTTGAACCTTAACGAGTTTGTCGAGCCGCCAAATCACAGAAGACAGGTGGTTCTGCCCGTTCTTTTCGTTTGGGAAAAGCTTTTGGCATACCTCCCAGCTTGAGATTGCCTTTCCTGAGTCAGCAACTATGGTTAGAATCCGAAAATCTCTGCTGTCAAGCGGAGTTTTGTTCAAGCTAGGCCTCTCCTTCAGTTGAAAGTTTGGGAATCTTCTCTATTGCTTCCAACACCTTGCTTGGGAAGAACCTCATTTCTTTGTACCTGTTCTGTCTGTACTTGAAATCTCTCTCGTCTCTTTGCTCCAGATTCTGAGCTATAGCCAAAAATTCGTCAAACACTGGCTCCAGAATTTTCAAGAGGTTGTGCCCTTTTTCAATCAAGGAACCCATATCAACTATTCCGGTTGTTGCAACATCATACCAGACTTGGAGATGAACAGCGTATTCCGTAATTCGGGTAACATATAATCCAGCCCTTGGCACCGTGCGTTTTATTTCTCTTAATGCTTCAGGGTCAACACCGGCATTTGGGATGATCACGTACCCAACATTAGCATTGAGCCCTTGCATGTAATCTGCAATCTTCCTAACTTTCTCCTTGATTGAGCCTACATCTTCAGTTGTCACTTCGTCAGCAACAATCTTCATTGCATGATTGGTAATGTAAACATCAGGGACATACTGCCCAATTTTCTCTTTGAACTTCACTTCGCCGTTGTTCGGCCAGAAGATCGTGGTGATTTTCTTTACACTCTGCTCATGCACAGCCTGAGCAGTTCTCGCTTCGCCGAGTTCTTCTAACTGAACCCTCAGCGGGTCACGTTCAAGATCATTGATCTTAAGCCTAAGTGTTTCCATTTCCTCTCGCATCTGTGCATGTTCTCTTTCCTCAAGCATCTTGAAAGCTGATTCCAGCTTTTCGGTCATGTTGATAAGTTGAGTCACGGTCTGCTTGTAAACTTCGACGTTTCGGTTAGTAATCTCTCTAAAGGCATTTGCAGTCGTTGTGTTCATCTTTCCGTAGGTATCCTTCAGCAAATCCACAGCATCTTGCAGTCGTTTCGAATACTCGTTATAGAGCCTGTCCCGCAATTCTCTGGAATCGGAGTCCTGCTTGTCTTCTATTCTCTTGATTTTCTCTTCCAAGCCTTGGAGTTGTTTCGTTCGTTCCTCAAGCGTTGCCAGTTGACCCGAAATTCCGCCATTCTTTGCTTCACTTGATGGCCGCAGAGCAACTCCTTTCCCCAGCTTAGCAACAACAAACATAACAATCAAGACTAGAGCTGCTGACAAGACTACCCATAACCCCGTCATATTTTCTCCCTTATCTTATATCCGATATCCGATATCTTATATCAGCCAACGCCTTCTAATAACCTTTGCGGTTATAGCAAATCTTATATAAGATATACTCTCAGCTAAAAAATGCTGAAGAGGCATGATTATGGGTAAAATCAGTGTTTCTTTGAATGATGATTTGGAAGAGAGAGTCCGGAAAAAGGCCATGAAAGAGTTTGGTATGAAAAAAGGGTACCTAAGCAAGGCCGTTATAAAAGCATTAGAAGCATGGTTAGAACTATAACCTAAAGGGAAATCAATGTATTTTAAAGACAAGAACGACGACATAGCTGCCAAAGACTTCAGCGCAGTTCTTAATCAAATAATCAATGAGGCAAAATTAGGAAACTCTGGTCTGATTTTCGCGTCCACTTATACAATCAATACACAGATGAGAAACATGCTTAGGTTGGGTCTTTCGTCACTTTACAATGCTTTAAATAGCTTAACTCCATCCATCGTGTCAATTTGGCTTCTTCCTCCACCAACAGTTTTCTCAGGTTCTTACACTAAGCAACATATTCAAGGAATTCTTGACCTCTGGAAAGTAGGCGCCTTTGTGTGGTTTGATCCAGTAGTTCATGCGAAGTTCCTACTCTGTTGGACCTACGATCAGGCAAAATCGATTAAGCATTGTAGATACTTTGGCTCAACTAACTTTACTAAAGGAGGGCTTATTACAAACATTGAGGAATTCCATTTTGATGTAAACGTTCAGTTTTCTTCTATTCATGCTTTCTACTTCAAAAGAGCATTAAACTATCTTGATAACATAATAAAACTCTGTGAAGAAAGAGACTACTGGAATTCGATGAAAATTCGCATCGAACAAGAACTCAAGACTACAGTTTCTGAGACAAAAATGGCGAGTGCCAAAGCTAGACTAACTCCAGAGAAACTGAAAGTTGCAAGAAATAGTCTGGCTCGAACCTCAGAAATATTAACGCTTCTTTGGAATCTACCAGGAAGAAGATTGGCTTATGACATTACTGAAACCTTTTTAAGTTATTTCGAGTTTCCATGGTTTGAAGAAAGCTTCCTCGAAGAAACCGAAGATTGGTCCAATGATGTATTGGTCGAATTCATCGACAGATGGAAGATTGACCCAAATGTATATCTTAGGATCGCCTCAAGTTTAACAGATTTTCTTTCTAACATTAAGGTTAAAATCCTCGATTATTTTGAACGAGGATACCAGTCTTTTCTCTTTAGAGAAGAAGAAACATTTCTGGATCAGATTCGTTTGAAGAAGGACACCATTTCAAGGCTAAAAGGGATGCCTATGCCTAATAATCTTTAGTCTATTCCAAGCAAAGGAATAGCGGCCAAGTATGCTCGTCTCAGCTCTTTCTTGTCGATGTGATCATAAATGTCGACAGCTTCTTTTCTGGCATCTCCTCTCAGCTCTTTCAGATATTCACGCCTTAAGCCATTTCGTCTGCAATGCGTAGTGAACCAGTGTCGGCAGCAATGTGGCGTGAAGTGATCTTCGGTCCTTTTGCTTTTTGGGTCGTGCAAGCCAACCCTTTCTGCATATTTTGTTACAACGCTGTAGACTCCATGCCTTTCGAGTCGTTTTCCACGCTCGCCAACGAATAATGCTTTGCAACGTGGTGATATATCGTAATTCTTCCTTGCTTTTAGCCATCGCTGCAGAATGCGCGCGCATTCATCATCAAAGAAAACTGTCAAGTTGCTCCTTTTGGGGTGAGGCTTCAGTTGTATGCTTTGCTCTTCCCAGCTAATATCATCAATGTCTATGTTGATAAGCTCTTTTCGCCTGATCCCTGTTTTTGCTAACAAAGTAACAATTGCCCTATCCCTCGGGTCAAGAATCGAGTTTATGAGCATTCGCATCTGTTCTACTGAGATCAGTTTTCTGCTCGGTTCTGGATTATGCCTATCAGCTTTGTATTGGCGCAGGTATCTCTTTCTGAAGGGGAGAATCGGATTTCGATCGCTGAGTCCTTCATAAGCGAGATAATCGCAGAAGCTAGAAAGCGCTGAGAAATAGTTTTCCAACGTTTTCCCTGAATAACCACGGTCATTTGTAAGGTACGCTAGCAATTCTTTCAATGTGTATTTGTCCAGATTAAGTAGGGACAGATGATTGCGGGCAAGAAACTTGGATGATATCTTTAGAATTGACCTGTAGCTTCTGATGCTTTCATCGGAGAATTTTCTTAGTTTGCAATCAAGAATAAATTCGTCGATTAGTTTGTCATCATTTACGTTCTTGCTTTTCAAAACGGCTGTTACAGTGCTCATCCTGTCCACTTCCAGCCTCTTGATGAGGATTTTACAAGTCCGCAAGTTTCCAAGCTTTCTAGTTGTTTGGCGATAGCTCGGACAGCACGACTATCTGATGGAGTGATGCCTAATTGGGTGAATATTTGTTCATCAGTTACGATGTCTCTGCTTTTGAGCAGGTCTATCAATCCCTTCTCATAACTCCTCACACTCTCGAAGCCTGCTTCCAAAAAGGGTTTGCCTCTGTATCCTCGGAGCTCTTGCTCCAACTTATCCACAACCGTTTCGAGAAGCCTGCACTTCCTTGCCAAATCCTCTACCTGTTGCTTCAGTTCATTGTTCTCCTTCCAAAGCACACTACGAGACTTGTAGTCAGGCTCTTCTTCTTGCCTAAGTGCGTTCTCAACATACTCTACGACGAACTTGGAGATGCTGACACCTAGTTTCTCAGAATGTTTCTCCCATCTCTCCTTTTGCTCTACTGATGGAAGATATACGTATATTGCCCTCTCTTTGATGGTTTCGGCCTTCCCCACAAAGACACCAAGCACATTATTAAGCCGTTTTCTATATAAAATTTACTAGTAAAATGGCGCCGGGGAAGGGATTCGAACCCTTGCGAGCCCGAGGGCCCACTGGCTTTCTTGTTCCAGCCCCTCACATTGCGTTTTAGATCTCGAGGCCAGCGCGTTAACCACTCCGCCACCCCGGCACGCGTAAACTTTTCTTTTACGTGGCTTTTAGCTTTATCCACTTACGCTGTTTATAGACGTGAAAAGCAAGATTAAATGCAACCTCGCTGAGATATGAAGGTTAGGAGAGAGAAATCTGTCAGACGAGCGTAGAAGGACAAAGTACGATATTTATGCGGACACCATAGAAATCATTGCGAAGAAAGGATTGTGCTCGTTGACGAGAGTC
>JAWBOR010000037.1:0-14113 GCA_038826015.1 Bathyarchaeia archaeon | reverse complement strand
GAAGACAGATTGACATAGACATTGTTGCCCGATTTTTTTTCTCTGTATATTATGTTACTGATTTTCCTCATTACATCTAACAAATCGATGAGCTTTGTTTCCACAACAACCACCTCGATGTTCTGTTTCTTAAGAAAGGCTTTCACTCTTTCCGCCATTTCACGATGCTGGCTGATAACCTCTGATGGCGCAGTATCCGACCGCGATGTTGTTAATAGATAGACCCTGTTTGCTTTGAAACCGCCTATTCCCTCGAATGGTATTGTCGCGCGGTCATACTCTATACCTAAAGGAATTATGTGAACTATTTCTTCCAAGGCTGACACTTCCGTTTTAATCACGATGATAACAATAGTAACGTGATCATATTTAATAGTTCGGCGCACACTCTTATAAATCATCTTTCGGTTGTTCATTCAGACTTAGGGATAAAAGAGGCGTAAATCTTATGCTGTTTGACGTAGTCGTCCCTCTCATCATTTTTCTTTGCGCGTCAATCGCGCTTGGGTTATTTCTCAAGTATGAAAAAAAGTTTAACTCCGTGACTGAAGGGAAGCGCCAGTTCAGCCGCCGAGACGCTGTATCTATCGTCCTCGTCATCTGTTTTGCGGCGACGGCCGTGGCATTGATTCCTGAGAACGCCCTCATTTTCTGCTTCTTGCTATACTTTGCAATAGTGTTATTCATACTTGCACATGTGTTCACTGATAACTGGCGGGTTTCGATCCTTGCTCCAACCGTATTTATTGTACTTTATCTTTTTTATTGGAACCCGTTTATAATGAATCTGTTTTCCATATTTATCGTAGTTGTGGTCACATCCCTGCTCGGCTCCTTTTTTACTCAAGAAACAGAAACAGAAGCAAAGTCAATTTTAAACCGTGAGAAAATCTCTAAAGCAATGCTTTTATTCGCGGTTCTTATAGTCTTGGTAGACCTCATATTGGTTTGGGGAACTAACATTATGGAAATAGCTGCCAGAAAGGTCATCGAGTTGCAGCTTCCTATGCTTGTAATCATTCCCATGTTTCCTTTTTTCCACGGATACAACGTTTTGGGACTTGGAGACATCTTTTTATCAGGGCTTTTAGGGATAATGACTGCGCAAAAGATGGGTGCACGATTTGGAATGCTTAGCATATCGTTGATTTCAACTACTGTCTTCTTAGGTGAAACAGTGCTGCTTAACTATTATGACCAGCCGTTTCCATGTACAGTTCTAATAGTCTCTGGATGGTTGATGGCTCTCGGGATAAAGCGTTTGCACCTTCTGAAAGATCTTTGCCAAGATGTGCACAAGCGCTCTTAAATAGTTGTTAACAATTTTCGTCACAATAGCCTAATTCATCAATCTCGATTAGACAACATCCCCTGCATATGCCGTCAGATGCACCATATTCTTCTTTCAAGATATGTTCGCCGCACGTTATACATTCGTTGACTTTCTCGCTTTAAACGCTCCCTACAACTTACCTTAAAATTGATGTAGTCTATTTTTCTTTGCGATGTTCATCTTTCCTGTTTCAGAGGTTACCACACACATCGGCTTCCAGACTCAGAAGATTAGAGGTAACAAAAGCCGCGTTCGAGCTGAAAGCGCATAAACAATAACAGAAAAAGAGGGATTCTGCAGGATACATATCAGTTCTTAGCTAATTAATCCCAGTCTGCTAGCAATTTAATTATTCTAGAAGTTTTTTTAGATGGTTTTTCAAAAGAAAAGTATTCTTGGTTTTCTTTTAGAAAAGTTTTATCAGTCAAGAATGATAGGATGAGCCAAAGAACATTATAGAATTACATACCATGATGGATGATCAAAAATTTTTAGACTTTATTCTCTTTAATGTAGTCCCAATCTATCTCCATGCCAAGTCCAGGTGTCTGCGGAATAAAAACATTGCCTTCGCTATCCATGGGGTCACAAATCTTCTTTAAGGGAGGACGCGGCGTCTCGTAGTCATAATTAGGACTGAGCAGCCCTCTTTCATACCACTCGCACAGCTTTGGGCTTGTTGCTCCAAGAATTTGCAGATGTCCGAAACCTCCGCCGTGCAACTCACATTTCACTCCGTATGCTTCGCATACATCCACGCATTTCTTAACAGCTGTTATGCCCCCAAGCTCGCATTCCATCCTAATCATGTCCATGGCCTGTCTAGCAATCCATTCAGCTCTTGTGTAAAAGCTTCCACTAATCATCTCAGGCGCTAAGATCGGTATCTCAAGCTCCCTACAGAGCTTAATATATGGCTCTATTCTATCTTCCATAAGCGGCTGTTCAAACCAGTAGAAGTTAAGCTTCTCCAGTTCTCTCCCAACCCAAACTGCTTCTTCAAAGCTGTAACCACCACCAGATCCCACAGTCCAAGGGTCGAACATTAAAACCATGTCGTCACCAACTCTCTCTAACCGCCTTGCAGATTTCAATGTCCAGTTTAGGAAATGTTCTTGTGTCGGGGCAAGGTTCCTTCTTAATCGGATCATAAAATATATATGGGTGTATCTTATAGGCCTTGTATCCTTGTTTTTTGCACGTTTCTGCGTGGTTAGCGTAATCTTCAGGTGTTCCCAGATTTGGAACAGAGCTCGCGTAAGCCTTAACTCTGTCCCTGAAGCCGCCTAAAATCTTGTATGCAGGGACATCAAAGTACTTTCCCGCTAGATCCCATAGTGCCATATCAATAACACCAATCAAGCGTTCGCTGACACGCCATCTTGCCATAGAGTACATCCACTGCCAGAGCTTCTCCCTGTTTAATGGATCTTCTCCAACTAGCAAAGGCTTTATCCACCGATCAGTCATAGCCTTGTCTCCACCTAGACATAAACCTTCAACTCCTTCGTCTGTCACTATTCGAGTCAACTTAGATATTGTCTCATATTTAGGTCCAGAAAAATTGTAGTGGTATCCCCAACGTGAATAAAGAATTGTATCATAGGTTTTGAACTCTATAGTTTCAATATCAATTATTTTCATACTTATCCACTAGAGTTACATTTTCTTAATTGGTGGATTAATGGTTCTATTAATTATTATTGACCTATTCATTTTCACTTAAATTTTCAATAAGTCTTCGTTTATTATAGGTTTATCTTCGTTAATCTGTAAGATTCCTCTTCCAAAAATGATTCAAACAATTTATGTCGATCTTTCGTTGAGCTCTTATATGCGGTTATATGAGATATAGATGTTGAAATTAATGGTTGAATCTGAGCAGTAGCCATGAGTAACAACGCTTAAATTTGCGAAACCCAATATTTTGTATAAAACCCATATTGGTTGCGGATTCGGCTCTGAGATCGCGGGGAAGAGTACAACGCGTAATTGTAATGAAGATTACGATGAGAATTGCGCCGAAATTGGCCTCTCTCAAAAGTTCAAACTAAAACAAGCCTATAAGTAAACCGAGATAATGTTCTTCATCATATGATTTCCACCCTTATGCCTTCACTGAAAAAAACGTTAGGACAAGTCGATGCAGAGAGTTTTCAACCACTCTCATCGGCTTTGCGCAAGAAAAGCAGATAAGTTTACAAGGATAAAAAAGTCATAAAATAAAGAAAAGTATTAGGTTAGTTATGTGGAGCGGAGGAGGGTCATATAACTGATGGAAAGAAATGGCGAGAAGGGCGCACAGAACGCTGTGTTTACTTATAAATTCTTGTTGGATAATAGAATAATAAGAAGCGTACTCTGTGGCCTCTCAGAGTTCTGCATTAAGGATGGAGCCGATAGACTCCAAATCGCTCTTGAAATGTTTGTTGGTCTCCGTAAAGAAGCTTGCGCGTCCTGTCGTTTGGCATCGTTAATCATCAAACCATTTTTAGCAGCAGCATCCCGAAGTTTTGGGAGCAACACAAAGCAGCTTAAGGAACGCCTCAGAGACCCGTATTGGCGCAGAGGTCTAATAAGCGTCATAAAAGGCATCGGTTGGTTCGGTTTAGCAAAACCGCATGTTCCAGGCGCTCCCTTTCAAATTGTGTGGAACGTAACCCGAGCATGTAACCTAAAGTGCAAACATTGCTATGCTAATGCTGGAACCTTCGACAAAGATGAATTATCCACTAAAGAAGCCTTAACCGTCATCGATATCCTTGCCGATGCAGGTGTCTTAATAATCGCTTTCTCAGGCGGCGAACCAACAATAAGACCTGATATACTGCAACTCATAAGTCACTCTAATGACTGCGGAATCTATGTTGCGATGGCGACTAACGCCGTTCTTTTTTCATCTCGCCGAAGAGTTAAAGATTTTAAAGAAAACGGATTGCAATTCATTCAAATAAGCTTAGACGGTGCAAATCCTCAGACGCATGACTCATTCCGCGGCGTGAAAGGTTCCTTTGATAAGACAATTGAAGGTATCAAAAATTGCGTTGCAGAAGGGCTTTTCGTTGAAGTTGCAACAACAATAACGAGATACAATTACCAAGAAGTGCCCTCGATAATAAATCTAACTGAAAAATTAGGCGCCAACTGGTTTATGACGTTCAATTTTGTTCCTACTGGACGGGGCAAAGAAATGGTTGAAGCAGATCTTGAACCTCATGAAAGAGAAGAACTGCTAAAAATGCTTTGGCAACAAATGAAGACAAGAAAAATTAATGTTCTTTCGACAGCGCCACAGTTCGCCAGAATCGCACAACAATGTGAACTGGAAAGTAACGAGACTGTTGTACCTACTCATTTCTATAATCCGACCCTAGCAGGCAATCTGAAAAAACTCGCAGATTTCATTGGAGGATGCGGCGCCGGCAGATTTTACTTGGCGATGGAACCTAATGGCGATTTGTATCCTTGTGTTTTCTTTCCACGAGATGAGCAGGTAAAATTGGGAAATATCTTAAAAATTGATTTTGAAGATGTTTGGCGCAATTCTGATCTTCTATGGAAGCTCAGAAATAAGGACATCCTCAAAGAGAAATGTGGCAAATGCACATACCGCTATACATGTGGAGGATGCAGAGCCAGAGCATATAATTATTTCGGAGACGCCCTTGCTCCAGATCCGGGGTGTATTAATAATACAAAGTATTGGACAGAATTGCGAAGCCGCATTGAAGAGTTAGAAGTAAAATATCCTTGAGGCGAACTTATAATGTCAGAACAGAGGGTTCTGCTCATAAACCCTCCGCAAAGAACTGACCTAAGAAGAATCTTAGGATTAAAAGCCCCTCCTATGGGTTTACTCTATATAGCGGCTTACCTAGAAAAAGCAGGCATACCTGTAGAGGTCTTGGACGCGGATCTTCTCGATTTATCCGCTTCGCAAATAGCTAAGCAAGCATCATTCAAAAATCCATATATTATTGGGATCACAGCCATTACAAGCACTATAAAATCTGCTTTTCGAGTCGCTCGTCATGTTAGACGGGTACTACCAAACATCGTCATTATTGTAGGCGGAGCCCATCCAACATTCATGCCGGAACAGACATTGTTTGATTGTCCTGAAATCGACCTGGTGGTCCGGGGCGAAGGGGAAGAGACGATGTTGGAGATTGCGCAAACTCTCAGAGATTTCCAATGGGGCGACTACTCTGATGTTAATCAAAGATTCAGCGGCATGAAAGGCTTTGAATTCAATGAAAAAATGTCGCCAATTAAAGGCATTGCTTACAGAAACCCGCAAAATCCACGTGAAGTAATACTTACACCCAATCGCCCATTAATTGAGGAATTGGATTCCATTCCCTTCCCTGCAAGGCATCTCGTACCCTTCGAACGATACAAAGTTTTGGGAAAAGAAACGGCTTTAGGAACTATTATTACGAGCAGGGGTTGTCCTTTCAAATGTGCTTTCTGTTCTTCATCGAGGATTGTTGGAAAGAAATACAGGGCCAGATCTCCTGAAAACATTTTGCAGGAAGTAGAACTTCTTCATTATAGGTATCGTTTAAAACATATCGAATTGCTTGACGATATTTTCACGTTAAACCAAGACAGGGCAATAAAGTTTTCAGAAATGTTGCGGAGCCAAAAAATGGATGTTCAATGGGTTGCGTCTTCACGAGTCGATACGATTTCGAAGGAAACGATGAAAGCCATGAAGAAAGCCGGCCTAATGATGTTGTATTTTGGTGCGGAATCGGGTTCGCCACGAGTTTTAAAATTAATGAATAAAGGTATAACTATAGAAAAGACAGAAGCGGCCTTTAAACAAGCAAAGAATTTGGGAATATCTTTAACTGGATCTTTCATTCTCGGGTATCCAGGTGAAACACTGGGTGAAATGCAGCAGACGATAAATTTTGCTCTCAAACTAGATCCGGAGTTTGCGCAATTCTGTATTTTAACGCCTTACCCAGGCACCCCCATATATGATGAACTGCTGAAAAAGGATTTGTTGTTGACGAATGATTGGGACAAGTATAATACGCTTGAGCCTGTTGTTAAATATGAAGCCTTAGGTTACACGTATCAAAATGTGCAATCGATGCTAAAGAAGGCATATTTCTCTTTTTATATTAGACCGAAGTTTCTAATTAAACATCGACGACTGATACCTGCTATCCTTAAATCAAATATAATACCGCAAGGTTTGAAAATTACCCTATAATACTTTAGCAACTCTTGCTCTAGTGGGCTTTTATTCAAGCGGCTGTTACAAAAGTCCACATCCAAATTTTACGATTAATTACTTTATTTTATGAAAGATGTTGACCTCTTTGCTTAAATGGCATTAAATGTCCGAAAAAGCTTTAAATCTTCAAATAAAAAAATCGCGTACTGGTTAAGTTGCCGAATAAGAGGATGGTTGATTTGTCTTTTTGTTATAAATATGGTTACAAAACGCTGGAATCTTCGAGTTTCTGTCCCAACTGTGGCTTTCCAACGCTGAAGTCAAAAAAGGAATATAGAAGCTCTAAAGAAAAAATCTGTGCCCAAAATGTGGCGAAATCAAGAGACATGGCTATATAGTGGAGAGATTCACCACTCTCGCTTTGGACGGCTGGACAAGGCATTTATTGGACCCTGATGAGGTAGGAATGATAGGCGAGAGAGTTGCAGTCAGAGCCTTTGCTTGTCCTCAGTGTGGTTACATTGAACATTAGGTCAGACGCCTAAATAGAGACAGAAATAAGACATTAAGCGCACCTACCTCGGCCGAAGAATGAGTGAGCTTCCATCAACAATTGTTAATTTTCAGATTAGTTACAAGAGGTCGTCTAGACTAGCGATTAAAAATCCAGATTGATTGTTGTAGAAGTGCAAGTTTATATTAGAAATTCTGTAATATGTCGAAACAAAAGCGATGAACATGACTTGGGATTTAGAAAAGAAGGGCACATTAGCCGTTATTATTTCAACCATTATACTAGGTTTGAATATTTTCGTAATAAAAATTGGCGAATTTTACGTACCTCAATTACCACTTACGTCAATAGCGCTCACAGTTGCAGGTCTCATCCTACTAATACTAAACACCAGTTTACGTAAGGAAGTCGATGTATTTTTAGAAACAGGATACTCTCTAAAATTTTTATGGATAGGTATTGTGGGCACGGCGATTCCTTTCGCCATGGTTATATACGGAGTCAACGTCTCCATGGTCAGTAACAGCTTTCTATTGCAGGTAGAAGTCATCTTCAGCATGATTTTTAGCCATGTGCTGTTAAAGGAAAAAATAACCAAGCAACAGGCTCTTCTGACTGTATTCACATTTCTTGGCGTGGCGTTAGTGGTAACTGATGGAATTATACTATCCATAAGTATGGGGGACATTCTGTTTTTATTGGCTCCAGTATGTTTTCAAGCTGCACATGTGGTGGCGAAAGGAGTTATGAAGGAAGTTGATTCCATGGTCGTTACTGCCTATAGACTTCTCATAGGAGGACTGACTCTGATAGGCATATCTGTTTTAGCTGGATGGAATCTACTGGAATTTTCAAAAACTTATGAGGGAACCATCTTAATGCTGTACGTGATTTTTGCTAGCTTTATTGTAAACGGTCTGTGGTATTATGGAGTTAAACACATAAACCTTTCAAAAGCAACATCTATAAACATCATATATCCTTTAATCTCTACAATATTGGCGATACTCTTACTTGGAGAAAAACTGTCTTATATAAAAATCTTGGGCATATCTCTCGTCTTCCTATGCACTTTAGGATTAAGCCGAGTTAAAAGCGTTTCCAGGAAATAATCGCTGCAAACGTCCAATGTTATTAGTCATTTGGTGATAAGAGCCTCATAAACATGAATTGAGACATTAAGATTTTTTCGTTCCTCTTTTTTTGACATATGCTCTCCATGTCATAGCCCATTTCTGAGGATCGTTAAGCTGTTCGTAGTAGATCTTGGCTGCTGACGACCGATGGGGCGCTGTCTTAACTAATTCAGGATCTTCGTATGCTTCTTTGGATATTTGTTCGATTACCAACGCCCAATAATCTATATCTTCCTTCGAATATGTTTCGCAAGGCTCCGGTGTGAAAGGTTCTGGGATCACCCATGGATGGTGGCTTTTATGCCAACTTTGAATGCCGTAATCTACCATTCTACGGGCGAAATCATCGGTTCCTACATCCGTGTCTTTTTTCATTTTTCCTAAGCTATACCTTATCTGATCCACTCTTCTTTCGGCTTTAAAGGGCTTAGTTATTCCACGGATTTTTGAAAGTTTCTTGTCAAGATAATTAATATTTATTGTTGAGACCTCAGCGACTTCTCTCAAGCCCTCTGCGCCTAAACTCATTGACCAAGCATAAGCCCTTATAATGCATTCAACATTACCCAAAAAGTCTCTGATCTTACCAATGCTATACGGTCTGTCATAATCCAAATGGTATTTATTCCCATCGAATGTTACCACTGGAACTGGAAGGAATTTTGCGAGTTCCTCTTTAACGCCAACAGCGCCGCATGCTGGTCCCATGCAACCATGAGGCGACGAAAACGTCTTATGAATGTTGAATTGGCACATGTCGAAGCCCGCTTCCTTAGCTCTTGCTATGCCCAGTAAAGCATTGGCGTTGGCTTGATCATAATGGCAGAGTCCACCGACTTCATGGACAATCTTTGTCCACTCGTCAATATCTTTATTATATATGCCTGTGTCTTCAGGGTTAGTTATCATTAAACCAGCCGTATGCTTAGAAACAGCGGCTTTCAAAGCTTCAACATCAGGATAACCTGTTTCTTCATTGGGATATAGAGTTATTACCTTAAATCCAGCTGTAGCAGGGGTCGCTGCGTCACATGGATGCGAAAAGAGAGTGGTAATTACCTCATCTCTTTGTTTAAGTTCACCGTTCATCTCGTGATATTTCCTCATTATACATGCATTGGTGTAAACGCCTTCAGCGCCGCCACCAGGCTGAAACGTAAATTCATCCATTCCAGAGATTTCAGTTAGAAACACGTGTGCGAATTTGTAAAGTATTTCAAGTAAGCCTTGAATTGTATCTTCATCTTGCAACGGATGTATATCGGCTATTTCTCCGACAAATTCTTCATTAACTTTTGGGCTATATTTCATTGTGCAAGTACCTTCACTAATGTCAGGTGTCAGTTCCATGCCCAGTGTTTCTTGCGACAGGCGTAAATAATGTCTTAAAACCTGCGCTTGAGAGAGTTCTGGCAGATTTGGAGGTTCTTTCCTTCGAATTTTCGCCGGTATATAAAACTCAGCATCCTTAACTACTCTCTTGATTTCTTCTTCAACTTGAGGCACAAGGATTCCTCGTTCTCCTTTGTGACCCATTTCCATGATTATTGGTTCATTCCACACAGGCGCATGATATCTTCTTAATCTTATGCTATTGTCTTTCATTTAACAACCTCCTTCATAACATTGGCAAGCCTGTCAAGATCTTCTTTCGAATGCATCTCAGTGACACAGTAAAGCGAACTATTTCTCAATTCAGGAAACTCTTTAGTTATGTCCTTCCCACCAAAAATTTTATGGTCTAAGAGAGCCTTGTTTATCTCAAACACGGTCTTATCTGTTGCGTCAAAATTCACAACAAATTCTTTAAAGAAATCTGGGAAAAGGACTTTAACGCCCTCTATTTCTGATAGGATCTTGGCAGCGTAATGTGACTTTTCTATGATGGTTTCTCCAATCTCCTTCATGCCTTGGGGTCCCATAAGCGCCATGTAGACACCTGCGACTATATTCCATAAAGCTGATGTGGTTCCTGTCCAGTCTTTGGCTTTCTCTCTGACGGCGTATGAGGTTCTTTCAAATGTGCAGTAGCCGAATCCATATTCACCCTCGATTGCGGTGTCAGTTATGCTTATCAAGAGTGGAGGGTACTCTCCTACATATTTTTCATCGTCCCTTGTAGCTATGAAACCTGAAAGGCTACCTCCACAATACATATGTATTCCGAGGGGTTGCACTTCACCACACGCGATATCTGCGCCATATTCTGATGGAGGCGCCAAAACGCCCAACGAAATCGGGTCAACTCCAACAACGCTCTCCGCCCCTTTATCGTGAGCTATGTCAGAGATTTCTTTGCCTTGGGCTTCTATGATTCCAAGATAAGACGGATTTTCGAAGTAAACTGCTGCTGTTTTTGAAGAAATCTGTTCCTTCAAATCTTCTAGGTCGAGCATCCCAGTCTCTTTGTCATAGTTAACTGTCTTAACATCTATATGATTCGACATGATTTTGGGTTGACAGAAATTCATTATTATCGATAGCCTACTGGGGCTAATTATCTTCGGTAACAACACTTCTCTTCGCCCAGTTATTCGTGAAGCCATGCGAATGGCATTTCCAGCCGACGCCCCCCAATCATACGTAGGAACCCCTACTACGTCAAAGCCAACGAGTTCTCCTATCATGCTTTGAAACTCGAATAAAGCTTGGTATCTTCCTAAATCAGAATATTGTTCGCCTGCATATGCTGTGAGAAATTCTGAACGTTGAGCAATCACATCACAAACTGATGGAACGTAGTGCTGCCAGCATCCTCCTCCTAAAAAGTTGAGATATTCCTTGCACGTCTTATTCTTTGAAAGTATGCTTTCTACGTGTTTCTTGAGTTCATACTCTGCTGTTAGAGGTTTGGGCAGATTCATCCGTCTCTTAAATCTGAGTCTTTCAGGAATCATTTGCGCATAAAGTTCTTCAACGTCTTTTGCACCTATTTCTTTAAGCATTTCTTCTTTTATTTCTGGGACAGAATTCGGAATAAACGGATGAACAAGTTTTTTCATGGCTATTCGCCAAATATAGGATTCAATATATGAAAATATAAAAATTTTCTACATTTTTCAGGTCTGATTAATAGTTTGGTGACAACTTCGAAGGTATAGGGTTTATGATTTAACTTTATATATAACGCTTCTACCGTAACCTGTTATTACTTTGAAATAGCCGCACAGCATCTGATTAACTTCTTCATCGCCTGTGTCCACTAGCAATGGTGCACCGTGTAATGAAGCAAGTTTATTGGGTGTAGCTACCAATAATATATTTTCTTTGCCTACTTTCTTGATTACCTCAGGACTTATCTGTTGATTTCCCCTTCCGAATATGAAACCCTGCCCACCAATCACGGTCACTATTATCTTTGCTTTTCTTCCCTCTATAATCTTCAATAATTGGGCTTCGTTCACATCTGAAGCCAATAATTTTCTCTGATAGACTACATCTACACCTAATAATGTTTTTTTCAATCCAAGCTTTTCCATAATAGGCTTAGTTGTCGTTCCTGGACCAATTATGTAAATGTAATCGTCTTTCATGTTTTCTACGATGTCATAGGCGATCTCTTCTGCTGAAGATTCTTCTACAGTAGCGGTTCCGGCTTTCGGATTTTGAACTAACACTTTCTCGTAAGGAACTTTAAGATAACCATATAATCGAGCTGAAACCCTGTCTTCTCTGAAAGCCTCTTCATCAATATCCATGACCTCTGATTCCCGAACATCCATCAAACTTCCCTGCAAATACAGAACAGCTAAATCTCCGGCGCTTCTAGGGCTTATTGCAAACACCGCGGAGTGCATTTTAATGCCGGTTGGTATACCTAAAACAGGAACCTTCATGTCAATGGCTTCGTAAATATCTCTAGCTGTTCCGTCTCCGCCAGCGAAAAGTATTAAATTGACTTTCATTTGCAACATCTCTCTTGCAGCATTTTTAGTGTCGGCAGAAGTGGTTTTTCCTTTTTTTATCGTGCCTATGACAATGGGATCGAAGCCGCATTCTCTCGCTTCGTCTTCGCCCATGTCGTAAGGATATGTTATTAAATCGATGCTATCTTTAATGGAAACGATTCTTTTTAATGCCTCAACTGTCCTACTTGGAGCTAAGGGAACAGCACCTAACTCTATAGCTCTTTTAAGAATCTCTTCTCCATCGCTTCCTTTAAGCCCCACTCTACCGCCCATCCCAGCAATAGGATTAACGATGAGCCCTAACTTTTTCTTCGGAGGCAATTTTATCTTCTCCAAATCTTTAGAGCGAAATAATGTTGGGTTAACAAATGACGATTACAACTCTAAACATCAACACTCTTTATTATTTTTTACCATTCGAATTACTTATTTGCTTTGGAACAATCTGTCACAGAGAAATGATAAAATTTATTAAAGGACTCACCTATGTAAGCCTATGAATTTCCAGAACGACCGCATCGACTTACATATTCACACCGATTTCTCTGACGGATCTTGCAGCTTAGAAGAGGCTGTGAATTCAGCTTCGATTAAAAAACTCGACCTATTTGCTATAACGGATCATTACAGTGAATTTTTAAAGTTGCCTAAAAGAATGACCCAAAACCAACTTAAGAATTATCTAAATATGCTGGAGGAGAAAGGAGTAATTAAAGGGGTCGAAGTCGATATTCTGTCAGACGGTGTTTCAATTTCCAAAGAGAGCGCTAGTTTTTGCGACATAGTGTTGGGAGGGATTCATTTTTTACGTGACATCGTTTTCTGGTATGATAATCGACCAATAAGCAATTCCAAGTCATTTGTTGAGGAAATTCGAATAATGTTAATTCAAGCGATGGAATCTAATCTTCTGGACATCTTGGTCCACCCAACTTGGCTACCAGAGAGTATCAGACCTCAGACCAAAAAACTCATAACGAAAAATTGGATTAAAAGCATTGTCAAATGTGCATCCAGCCATTGTGTTGCCATCGAAATTAGTGGTGCGTGGAAAACACCTGATGAAACCTTTGTTCTTGAATGTCTTCGTCAAGGCGTGAAACTTGCGATAGGAAGCGATGCTCATAATGCTTCTATGATAGGTGACACTCAATATCCAGTAAACCTATTGAAACGAATAGATGCTTCTCCAGAAACCATATATATCCCCATAAAGAAATAAAAACACTATATTCATCGAAGACCTTGAATTTTTTGTGTCAAAGTAAATCCCAAAAAAGACTATATTTAAATCCTTGAGATGTTCGAAATTTATACATGCCTTATCAATTCATCCCGAATGATACCGAGGAGATAAGGAATCGGCTTAAGAAAGCAATCGGCATAAAAGAAATTGATGAGCTTTTTTCTGATTTGCCGGAAGACATTCGTTTAACTGAGTCTCTTTGTGTTCCGGGGCCTTTCTCTGAGCTTGAAGTTAAACAAGAAGTAGAGAAGACATTAGGGAAAAATCGCATAGTTAAAGAATTGACATCTTTTCTTGGCGCTGGAATATGGCCTCATTATGTACCAGCAGTAGTAGATGCAATCTCTTCAAGAGCTGAATTTTCGACAAGCTATACCCCATATCAGTCAGAGATAAGCCAAGGAATCCTTCAAACGCTCTTCGAGTATCAAAGCCTGATTTGTGAACTCTTAAACATGGATGTAGCAAACTCTTCCATGTATGATTGGGCGTCTTCTCTTGGCGAAGCCTCTCGTATGGCGGCTCGCGTTACTCAACGAAACGAGTTTCTGGTTCCGCATTATATCAGCCCAGAAAGATTATCAGTCCTTAGAGCTTACGCTGAACCTGCTGGAATAAAAATTGTAGAATTCGACCAAAATTTGACAGATGGGCAAATTGATTTGGAAGGCTTAAAGAAAAGGGTCTCGAAAAATACAGCAGGAGTATATATTGAAAATCCATCTTACTTAGGTTTCCTGATTAATTCGCCTGAGGCTGTATCTGAAATCGTTCATGAGGTTAAG
>JAWBOR010000036.1:11938-14207 GCA_038826015.1 Bathyarchaeia archaeon | reverse complement strand
TTTTCTACATGCCGGCTTCCACGTGACCAGCACGGTTTTAAAGGTTGGACATCACGGCACCCGAACTTCAACAAGCCAAGCATACTTGGAAGCAGTAAATACCAAAGTGGCGGTCATAAGCGTAGGAGAAGAAAACCCAAACAGTCATCCACACCAAGAAACTCTTGATAAGCTCGCTGCCAAAAGCATGACTGTTTATCGAACGACCTCAACGGCACCATAACAATAACCACCAACGGATTAGGTTGTACCATCAAAGCCTAGAAAAGTTGACGACTACAATGCCGATATAGAAAAAACTATACCGTTTGTAATAGCTTTGCCACAATTTATCCAAAAATGCCGAGGGCCGGATTTGAACCAGCGACAACCCGGTCTTCAGCCGGGTGCTCTCCCAGGCTGAGCTACCTCGGCTCAGAAATAGGATGAGTTCTTCTTTATATAAATTTTAGCTTCATAGGATTGGAATGAAAAACTATTTTTCTTCAATAACAATGTTTCTGAGAATCCCAATCTTTTCCATTTCGGCTTCAACTACGTCACCTGATTTCAGAAATTTAGGCTTAGGCTTCATGAATGCGGCGACTCCAGCAGGTGTTCCAGTTGCGATTATGTCGCAAGGTTCAAGCGTCATAACGCGGCTTAGGTGTTGAACTATTTCGTATACGTTGAATATCATATTTCTTGTAGTGGAACTTTGTCTAGTCTCGCCATTTACTCTGGTCCACATGCGCAGATTATTTGGGTCTCCAATCTGCTTAGCCGTTACTAAGCATGGACCTATTGGAGCGAAGGTGTCGAAGCTCTTCCCCCTCGTCCACTGTCCATCTTTAAACTGGATGTCTCGTGCTGATATATCGTTGAAAACGGTATATCCAAAAATGTAATTCTTCGCATCTGAAAGCGAAATATTCTTTCCCTTCTTGCCAATAACTATTGCCAATTCAACCTCGTAATCCAATTTCTTTACAAATCTGGGTTTAAGTATGGGCTCTTCAGGACCAATTATGGCTGTCCGGGGCTTCATAAAAATTATCGGCTCTCTTGGCGCAACCAGTCCTCCTTCCTCAGCATGGTCCTTGTAGTTTAGGCCGAGGCACACAACCTTTGGCGGATTAAGAATAGGTGTCTTTATAGTAACATTCTCTTTTTTGAGAAAAACTTTCTCTCGTTTGCTTTTGGATAATCCTTCCATTAAATCTTTAAGGATGTTCTCCGCGTCCACATTAAGAGAGATCAATCCTTCAATATCTGGAGGGACTGTGTATCCTTCGAGGCTGATTTTTGCTATGTCTAAGATTTCCCCGTTCAATAAAACGCCGTATGACTCGTTCCCATGATAAACAAAACGTATAATTTTCAATAGCCAACACCAATGGAAATAAATTTCTCATATAAATCTTTATAAGCTTACAGCCAAAAATTTTTGAGAAGCAGAATAGACAGATGTTAACGTTAACTCTTAATTTCGAATCGCTGTCTTTTCTAACCAGATCAGAATATATGCAAAAGACTCACGATGCTTACGAATATGAAATCACAATAGTGAGATGTATTTCATGAAGGTTCTTGAAAAAGCTAAAGCAATGCTTGAAAAATACGCCTTATGTGATCATTGCTTAGGTAGACAGTTTGCTCTGTTGGGGCACGGGATAGAGAATCATGAGCGCGGCAAAGCCATAAAAACACTTTTAACAATGATTGGTCACCATCTTGCGCTTTCAAAAGATAGTAGAGGCGTGTTTTTACTAAGACTCTTGGCAACAAACGGTTCATTTGAGGCAGCTGCCGAAATTCTTAGAAAAATGAAGCGTAGAGTGAAAGAAGGACAGAAATGTTTTCTTTGCGAAGACCATTTCAAAGATTTGCCAATTTTAATAGATAAAATTATGAAAATGCTGCATGAATATGAGTATGATACTTTTCTCATCGGTATTAAATTACCTGTTGAAGCTGAAGAACGTGAAGACGAATTTAAAGCTGAGTTTGAAGCTTTCTACAGCGAAAATATGAAAAATGAGTTCAGCCGTGTTATTGGAAAAGCGCTTTCAAAGACTACTGGAAAATCCGTGGATTTCATGGCGCCCAACATCGCTGTTATAGTTAATCCGTTCACCGAAGATATCGACCTACAGGTTAATTCACTCTATATAATGGGGCGATACAGAAAACTGGTTCGAGGCATACCGCAATCTAAATGGTTGTGTGCCAAATGCCGAGGAAAAGGATGTCCAAAATGCAACTGGACAGGGAAGATGTATCCGGAATC
>JAWBOR010000036.1:0-11928 GCA_038826015.1 Bathyarchaeia archaeon | reverse complement strand
TTGAAGAGCTGATCGCTGAGCCGATTATTGAGAGAACTCTTGGTGAAGAGGGTTCCTTTCATGGTGCAGGTCGGGAGGATATCGATGCCTTAATGCTTGGGCGAGGAAGACCATTTGTTATCGAGATTAAGAAACCTCATAAACGAAGGTTGGATCTTTCAGAACTTGAAAAAGCTATCAATCAAAAGGCGCAGGGAAAGATAGCAGTGACAAATTTGAAGGTCGCAAACAAGGAAGAAGTTAGAAAACTGAAGCATGTGGAGTCTTCTATGAAACTGTATCGGGTTGTCGTAAAGTTTGATAAGGAAGTCTCAAATGACGACCTTGAGAAACTGGAAAGGGCGTTTACGAATGTTTCTATTCTTCAACGGACCCCACGACGTGTGATGCATCGACGAGCTGATATTATGCGAGAAAAACACATATATGAGACCAAAGTAAAAAGGATTTCACAGAACAGTATAGAAATGAAGATTCGATGTCAAGGAGGATTATATATAAAAGAATTAGTAACCGGAGATGAAGGTCGGACTGATCCGAACGTGTCTAAAATTGTTAATGCAAAAGCCGAACCCATAGAACTTGATGTGTTGAATGTCTTCGTTAAAGGTGGCGGTATATAATAATGGTCAGAAGTAAAGGTTTCAAGAAAAAGACGCGTGCGCTTTTAAGTAAGAAAACGCGAGAACATGGAAAACTTGGTCTTAGCAGATTGTTACAAGAGTATAAACCTGGTGACAAAGCAGTTATCAAAATAGATCCCAGCATTCATAAGGGGATGCCTCATCATAGGTATCAGGGAAAAGTGGGCGTGATAGTCGGAAAAAGAGGTAAAGCCTTCGAGGTTAATGTTACTCAAGGAGACACAGTTAAAGGGATAATTGTCCGACCAGAACATTTAAGGCCTTATAGAGGAGAGTAGGGACTACGCCTAGGAAAATAACAAAAGTCCAATCAATCACAATTCCGCAGGCAAAGGCATTGCTAGAATCTTTAGGTGAGGAAAACCTTGACCAATTTCAGCGTAGGACTTTTGATTATGCGTCGAAGATCTCTTATCTCGATCCAGAATCAGCAGAGAATCTTTTGAATGAACTCAAGAATGAGGCGATGTTAGACGAGGAGGAAGCCATTCAAATAGTGAATTGTATGCCAAAAAGCATAGAAGAATTGAGGGTTTTTTTGGCTGGCGGGCGCAAGATAATAGAAACATCTAAATTGGAAGCAATTTTGAACCTTCTAAATAAATATAGAAAATAGATAGTTATCGATTGCAAGCAAAAGGTTATTAGCACTAATGTTATTAATTTTATAAATGTTTGATGAGGGGTAAAAATGAAAGAATACACCTTCAATCTAACTTATCTTTTTAAATCAATCACGGATAAGTTATCTTTTTTAGTTTATGCCCTCCGGTATTTAGTAATTAGAATGAATATCTTTTGACATGTTTTTTTGATTCATAGATGTTTTTCTAGTCAACCGAAAACTAAGAAGGGAAAGGGAAACAGTTGGCTGAAAGTAAAGAAAGAGGTTCTCAACAGGTTTACGAAGAATACGCCTACGTTCTAGACTACTTGCCATTTGGAAAGCCGGGATTAAGAACGAAGTTCCGACCTGAAGCTGTAGTTCAATTAATCGGAGAAAGTTATTTTACGTTGTTGGAGGCAACAGTTAAAGCAGGAGTTACGCTTAAGCCTCTTGATAGAGTTTACGTTGGTAAAGAAGCTCGCAAAGAGATTACTTACATAATTGGAAGAATCGGTTACCCTGAACTTACCGCAAATGCAAAGACGGAATTGGAAACCGTGATTGAAAAAATTGTTTTAAATCGCGAACAATGGTTTGTAAACTTTTTCAATACGGCTAAACCTGTGACGCCGAGGATGCATTCTCTGGAGCTTATTCCAGGAATTGGTAAGAAATATATGTGGAGAATCCTAGACGAACGAGAGAAAAAACCATTTGAAAGCTTTGAAGATTTACAGAAGCGAGTTAACATAGCGAGTCCAGCTAAATTAATTACGAAAAGAGTTTTTGAAGAACTTTCAACCCCCCAAAATAAATATCGATTGTTTACACGTTTTTCTTAGAAATAAGTATTAACAGTCTCTGAGATAATTTATGAGCTTACTAGAAAAGACGAAGCAGATTCTAGGCATACATGGGATTTTGCCAAAAAAAAGCTTAGGGCAAAACTTTCTTGTGGACAAAGAAGTTTTGTTTAAGATGGTCTCTTACGCGGCCCCTAGCAAAAAAGATGTTATTTTAGATATCGGGGCCGGTTTGGGTTTTCTGACACAGCTACTTGCAGAAAAGGCAAAACAAGTTATCGCTGTGGAGATTGACTCAAGGCTTATAGGGATTTTGAAAGAACGATTGTGTCCTTATGGAAATGTTACCCTTCTGCAAGGTGACATTATGAAGATACCAATCCCATTTTTCGACAAAGTTGTTTCCACGCCTCCATATTTTATTTCGTCTTCTCTTCTCTTTTGGCTTTTCAACAGAGACTTTGAATGCGCCGTTTTGACTTTGCAAGAAGACTTTGTCAGACGATTGATAGCATCTCCGGGCTCTGATGATTATGGAAGATTAAGCGTCGCTGCCTCTTACAGTGTCAATGTTGAGCTTTTAGATGAAGTCTCTCGAGAAATGTTCTGGCCTACGCCTAAGATAAACTCAAGAATCATATGTTTAAGACCGAAGAAAACGTCTTTTTTCATAGAAGACAAAAGAGTTTTTCATGAGGTTGTTCAAGTTCTCTTCACTCAAAAAAACAAAAAGATAAGAAATGCCATTATGCCTTTTTTCAATAAGCTGGATATCCCAAAAGATAAAGCGTTGGAACTGGCGGATGATTTACCGTTTTATTATAAGAGACCAAGGGATTTGATGCCGGAAGAATTTAGACTAATAGCAAACGAAGTCGTCAAAAAGCTACGCAATTTTGGTCTTCATTAAATGGCTACTTAAGGTATTGTAATAATCTTTGTTCCAGATTTTTCTTTGGCATGGCGCCAACTATACGATCCACTAACTGCCCGTCTTTGAAGATTAGAAGCGTTGGGATGCTCATTATCTGGTGTTCAACTGGGATTTTTTGGTTCTCATCTACGTTCAGTTTTCCGAAGAGGATTTTGCCAGCGTAACCTTTGGCAAGTTCCTCGATGATGGGTGCAATCATGCGGCATGGTCCACACCACTGTGCCCAGCAGTCGATTACAACTATAGGATTTTTCTTGACTACATCGTGAAAGGTTTCGTCGGTTACTTCTACTGGCGCACCTGTTAAAAGATGGGTTGATTTCTTCATCATCTCTTCCAACTTTTTCTGTTTAATCTTTTCAAGTTCTCTATCTTCTTCCATGATTACGCACTCTTTGGGATTCTACTTAGTATTAAATCAGCATCATTTTAAGTTTTCGTCAAACGAAAAAGGCTGCACATAAGGTTTATAAGGGTTTGCACGATCTGAGTATTTCTTCTAAAAATGAAGAGTGCTTCTATGGCGCAAAAATTCAAAATTTTAAATAAGGAAGAGTTAGCACCGAATGTAAAACGTATAATCGTCTCCGCGCCTCTCATAGCAAAGAAGGCTCAAGCAGGTCAATTCGTCATCCTCCGGGTTGACGAACAGGGAGAAAGGTTTCCCCTTACATTGGTTGACTGGGACCGCGAGAAAGGCACAATTACATTGATTTTTCAAGAGGTGGGCGTCTCCACAAATAAACTTGGAAAACTTAAATTTGGCGACTACATAGAGGATATGGTTGGCCCCCTCGGCAACTCAACTGAAATAGAAAACTATGGTGAAGTCGCAGTAATCGGCGGAGGCGTTGGAACAGCGCTGATATACCCTTGGGTCAAAGCCTTAAAAGAAGCTGGAAATCGAATCACAACGATTCTTGGCGCAAGAACAGCGAATTTACTCCTTTTGGAGGAGGAGTTAAGCCGCTTAAGCGATGAAATTCGCATTTCCACAGATGACGGATCTAAAGGCTTCAAAGGCTTCACAGCTGACGTTTTAAGAAATCTTCTTGCTGAAGGGCGAAAATTTAACCTCGTTATGGCTGCTGGTCCTGTTTTGATGATGAAAGCTATAGCCGATGTTACAAAATCATATGGGATAAAGACTATCGTGAGTTTAAACCCAATTATGGTGGATGGAACAGGTATGTGCGGGGGATGCAGAGTCACCGTAGGCGGAAAGACTAAATTCGCCTGCGTGGATGGCCCCGACTTCGATGCACATGAAGTTGACTTTCGCGAACTCGCAAACCGCCTACGTACTTATCAAGAAGAAGAATGCAAGGCGCTTCAACGCTTTACAAACTAGGGTTAACAAATGCTTTCTTAATTTCTCGTTTTTTACGAATTTTATTCGATGATCATTCTCATTATCTAACTTTTAGAAGCATAAACGTATTTAAGCAAGGGAAGAAAAATAAGTCCTCCAGAGGTAAATATTTGGGTAAAAAGAAGGTCATAACTGAAGAAAACCTTGATGCAATGGTCATGCCATCTAAGAATGATGTTTTAGGCGTAGCCACGAAGCTACTTGGCTATGACAGGGTTTTAGTTAAATGTCAAGACGGGCACGAACGCATATGCAGAATTAGAGGGAAAATGAAACGGAGAGTGTGGATAAGGATCGGCGACATAGTTTTGGTTTCTCCATGGGATTTTCAGTCTGATACAAGAGGCGACCTTATCTGGCGATATACAAAAGGTCAAGCCGATTATCTTCGACAGAAAGGAATTTTAACCCTTTAAACCGTTGTAAGGCGGCTTTTTTTGTCTTTTAAAGATAGGTTAAGGAGAAAACTTGAGCGTAAAGAGAAAACCTATGAAACTGAACAGTTGATGAAGGAGAAGCGAAGCGAAGAATACGAAGCCTTAGAAGAAGTTTTCGACCGTCCTACGCTTATGACTATTTACCAGCTTATGAATAAAGGAGAAATCGGCGAAATACACGGAGTCGTCAGCGCAGGAAAAGAAGCAAGAATATACTGGGGACGAAACTCGAAGGGAGAAGAGCTGGCGATAAAGATTTTTCTCACAGTTTCAGCCGAATTCAGAAAAGGAATGCTTCAATATATTGTAGGTGATCCACGCTTCAAAGATGTCCGAAAAGATCCGCGTTCTCTAATTTATGCTTGGGCACAGAAGGAATTCAAAAATCTCCAATTGGCCTACGAAGCTAAGGTTAGAGTTCCGAAACCGATTACAGTACAAAACAATGTACTTATCATGGAGTTCATCGGCGAAAACGGTGTTAGCGCTCCTCTTATGAAAGATGTTGAACTTAAAAACCCTGAAAGAATTTATAGGCGAATTTTATTTTATGTTAAAAGGCTTTATAGAAAAGCGAAGTTGGTTCATGGAGATTTAAGCGAGTATAATATCATGCTGTGGAAGAGAAACATCATCGTCTTCGACGTTTCTCAAGCGGTCTCTATTGAGCATCCTAATTCTAATCAGTTTTTAGTTAGGGATATCGAAAATCTTAACCGATACTTTAAAAAACTCGGTGTCGACGTAATGCCAGTTGAAGAAACCTTCCGGAGGGTTACGGGTGGCGCAATTATTCGCTAAGATACCGAAGGAAAGGATCGGAATCTTAATCGGACCAAACGGTAGGTCAAAAGAACAGATCGAGAAGACACTATCGGTTGATCTAGAAATAAACAGTGAAACAGGAGATGTAATAATATCTCTAAACAAGGATGCGGAGGACCCATCTCTCCTTTTCAAAGCTAAAGACGTTGTTTTAGCCATCGGAAGAGGTTTCTCGCCTGAACGGGCTTTTAGGCTACTCGAAAACGAAAACAATGTGCTGGATATTATTGATTTAAGAGAGTTTTTTGGAAGATCAGAATCAGACATAAAGAGAATAAATGGGAGAATAATTGGAAGAGAAGGCAAAACGAGAAGAATCATAGAAGAGATGAGTGAGGCCTTCGTTTCTGTGTACGGCCACACCGTAGCCATAATCGGCGACGTAGACCAAGTCGAAGTCGCTAGAGAAGCGATAAAACTTCTCATAAGAGGAATCCAACATGCAACCGTTTACAGGTATCTGCAAAAGATGCGTCATGAATTAAAAAAGAAAAAATTAGAACTTTGGGAAGATCGTTCACTTTCATTAAAAGAAACATAATGTAACCTATTTATAGAAGTTTAGTGTATTTAATCTAAAAAGTAAGTGTCCAAGGCTGAAAGGAGGATATCCGCTATAACTCAGAGTTACCAGGAAATAAGTCCAGCAGATTTCTTTTATCGTAACAAAGAAATAGCTGGGTTCACGAATCCTGTTAGGGCAATTTTCTCTGCAATCCGTGAGCTCGTTGAAAATTCTCTTGATGCAACTGAGGCGGTAGGCATATTGCCCGATATCTATATACGTTTGTCTTCGGATGAGAATGGCGAAAATGAAAATGAAAACGTTTACACATTGAGAGTCGAAGACAATGGCTCAGGCATTGCAGCAGATTATGTGCCATTAGCTTTTTGCCAATTTCTCTTCAGCTCAAAGTATAAATTGAAGCAATCTCGCGGTACGTTCGGGCTTGGGGGAACAATGGCCATACTTTACGGGCAGATCACTACGAATAAGCCAGTTAAAGTAATCTCAAGCACTGGAACTTCCAAAATCTATGAATATACCTTGATGATAGACATTGAGAGAAACCGACCGATTATTATGGATCGAAAAATTCACGAAAACAAGGAATTGTGGCATGGAACCGTTGTTGAGTTTCACCTCGAAGGGGACTACTACAAAGCTATGCCTAAAATTCTGGATTACCTCAAGCAAACAGCTATTGTGAACCCTTATGCAAACATTGTCTTTGTAGACCCCAAAGGCCGCATATACAAATATGAAAGGACAACAACAAGTATGCCCACTCCTCCGAAGGAAACTTTGCCGCATCCTCACGGTGTAGATGTAGAAACCCTTCACAGAATCATCCGTGTAACTAAATGTCAAAACATGAAAGATTTTATGCAAGAACACTTCCATAGGGTTGGAGAACGAACGGCTGAGCGGTTTCTGGAATTCGCAAATATCCCAGAGAAAACTAACCCGAGAAGCTTGAAGCCTGACGACATTGTGAATCTGGTACAAGCAATGAAGAATTTCAATGATTTTCTTCCTCCAGATGCAAATTGTCTTTCTCCTCTTGGCGAAGAATTGTTAAGAGCTGGTGTGTTAAAAGAGATGGAACCGGCGTTTGTTGCGGTTCGGCAACGTAGACCTTCGGCTTACTCTGGTCATCCTTTCATCGTTGAAGTTGCCATAGCCTATGGTGGAAAAGTACCAGTTAAGGAAGATATCCTCCTTTACAGATTCGCTAATAAGATTCCGCTTGTTTACGATGAGTCAGGTGATATCTGCTGGAAAATAGTTAAATCCATCAACTGGCGAAGATACGGCATAGCGCCAACAATGCCTTTCGCCATATTGGTACACTTATGCAGTACTAAAGTTCCATGGAAGACTGTTGGAAAAGAGATGATTGCAGATAGACCTGAGGTCAGCAGGGAAATTCTGAACGGAATCCGTGAAGTAACTCGTCAATTGGAACTCTATCTCTCACGGCAAGAGAAGGTTCAGCGGGAAAAAGTTCGTTTATCAATTTTCTCGAAATATTTACCTAAAATAGCTGAGTTTTCAACTAAGTTATCTGGCAAAGAAAAGCCGCCGAACATAGAGGAATTATTGAGGAGGGCTAGAAAACTTGAAGAAAGCTAGGGTTACAGCCCGAGAGAAACGGAAAGAAGTCTTAACGAGACTTCAAGGTTTAGGTTCCGAATTATACAATCAGATGGAGAAAGGTTTATTTCCCCAGATTAAGATGCCCAGCCGCTCAACCGACAATATTTTTTACAGTCCTGAGTTGAGGCAATATATTTTGGGCGATAAAAAGGTAAGGAGGAGCGCTGGCAATATCAGACATATTAAGCCTTTCACCCAGCTCAGTTGGATAGCTTATTTTGTTGATGATCTTACGGAGAACCAGAAGACTTCGACGTTGAGGGATGTCTTCTACTCAGCTCAAGCTTACGACATATCCTTCAAAGACCAAGCGGAGTCAGACGACATCATAACTGACTTGGAGACGGTAATAGGCTACACAAGAGAAGACTTCAGCGTATTCCCAGAAGAAAGCTCCGCTGTCTTCGGCGACTTAACTATAGAGTATACAATCCCAAACTATGAAGGAAGAAGACTGAATTTGACTTCGCATCCTGACGGCGTAATGATAGGACACGCCTTAACCTCAGCTGAATTTATTGAAACAAGCGCAGACAAGGTGATAGCTATCGAGAAAGGCGGTCTCTTCACAAGGTTCATCGAAGAACGCGTCCATGAGAAATTCAATGCTTTACTCGTTTTCCTAAGGGGGCAGGCGCCACGGTCGACCAGATATTTCATTCATCGATTAAACCAAGAGTTAGGTCTTCCAGTTTACATATTCAGTGACGCGGATCCTTGGGGTATGCATATTGCTATGGTTATAATCTCAGGTTCAGCCAATGCAGCTCATGTACGAGAGCTGACTACCCCAGATGCGAAATGGGCTGGGGTCTGGGCTTCGGACATAATAAGTTATCGTTTGCCGAGTGATAAACTTGAAGAGATAGATAATAAACGTCTCAGAGAATTGATGAAAGACCCACGATATAAAGAAGAACTTTGGCAGAGAGAAATCAACGTTTTCATGAAGAATCAGAGAAAATGTGAACTGGAAGCTTTCTCGCGATACGGACTCACACATATTGTAGATAAATATTTGCCTGAACGATTGAAAGAGCTAAGTTCATAAAACATTTATAGACTAGAACAGCCATCATCGCTATTTAGTCTAATTGAGGGATGATCTTGAGTAGAGAAACACCCCTTAGCCTTGTCTTCGCCGAAAGAATTTTTGGAATAATATTGATCATAATAGGCTTGATATTGACATACAATACTTTTACCAGCCTTGATGTCGCCGGGTTATGTGCCGGCTTCTCCATCATATCTGGGATCTCACTAATAATAATTGGGTTCATATTATTAACGGCACAAACAAGGTAAATAGCGCCGCCGGACGGACTCGAACCGTCGGCCAACGGGTTAACAGCTTCAGCCTCATAAGCGCGTGGCCTATGAGCCCGCTGCTCTACCGAACTGAGCTTTCATCCACGTTTCGCATAGAATACGTGAACGGCGGCTCATCAACGGTTCAACTAACATGGCGGCGCCGTTTAATCAGAAACCTTTTAGAAATATTTAAAGCTTAAGCCTTTTTCTCTTTCCGTTTCGATTTCTTATGTTTTCTCTTTTTTTCATATAGTAGAAAGCATAAATTGGTTAAGTTAAATCTTTGTTTATGGTTTGGTTAAAATTGATGAGGGCATCCCTAAAGCTCCTTGTCGTGCCTTGTGACTAATTGGTGGAATAAATGATTTGGCGAAGGAATATGAAACAGTGAAAGTCGGAATCCACGACAAGAGAAATCTTAAGTTTCCAACGGTGCCTATTGTTTAAGCCTTAGTTAATTCTTTTTCTGCTATATGCCGTATCTTCATGCTGAATCCACCAATCATTTTTGGAAGGCTATTAAAAGATTTTAAGAATGAAGTTTTCATGAACGAGTTCAACCCCTTAGCCTTTCCATTGACGAATCAATAATGAATTGGTTATATGTGGAGAAAAAAGTACTTGAATCTGGGATATGCGGAGAATAATAGGACGTTCTTGCCTAGAACCGAATGAACCGAAAAGGCCAGGCCATCTTAGAAACAATACTAAGCAAATCAAAATTGCCTAGTTATCTTTTCAATCATATTTTTCTTCATCTCCGCACAAAAATCTTTAAATCGGCTTTAGCCGACTTTTATTCTATAGAAGGTGAAAGGAATGAGGATAATTGCTTTTATGGCGCATCCACATTACGCAGCAATAAATTGTGCAGGAACAATTTACCATCATACGCTGCGAGGCGATGAGGTTTCCCTAGTCACTTTTACCTCAGGCGAACTCTTGACCAACGAGTTACCCGAAGATGAAGTGGCTACAATTAATATTAAAGAATTACAGGAGGCAGCAAATGTTTTGGGCGTAAAGGAAGTCAGAAATCTAGGTTTCAAAGATTCTTATATTTCAGATAATAATGAAACGCGATTGGCCGTAAACAATGTTATAAGAGAATATAAGCCTGATGTTGTCCTCACGCACTGGCCTAAATCTACACATTCGGATTTAGAGGCCGCATCGCGTTCAACCATCCAAGGCTGCATGTCATCTCTCATAAACGCAGGAAAATGGGCTGAGAAATATCCGACCCATTGGGTTGGCAATTTGTATGGTTATGAGGTACCTGAATTGACCCTGGGTTTTGAACCGACAACTTTCGTTGATATCTCAGACTGCATGGACAAGAAAATCGAGGCGGCAAAGTGTTTCAAGATGCATTTCGAAAGAGTTCAAGGTCGCAACATAGAAAAATGGATAAGTGCGAATTGTACTGGGCCATCGCGTTACTGGGGATTGAAAGCTAACGTCATGTATGCAGAACCCTTCGCTCAAATCAAGATACATGAAGTACATTTGAAACCAGTATACTACCTGACCTAGTCCGTTTTCGGTTCTCTAAGGAAAAGGGAAAGGAATTCTCTTCATTAATTGCAGTCTTTCCAAGTGCAAGCATGATATTATTTGTATTGAAGAATCGGAGGTGACGTATCACGCTATACTCTGTATTCTATTGAGTTTCTAGTTATAAGGGAGTAGATTGACTGTAATTAGAAAAGCAGTTGATGAAAATCAGAAAGAATCATCAAATTCTTCTACTTCTGAACAAATCCACGATCGCCTCATCAGCATTCTTTCTTTCGAAAAGCACTGAATAGATTTGTCTTAAGAAAGGGGCGTCCTCATCTATTCTTATTTTATTTTCTAGTTCTAGTTCTTTGGCAAGCTCGTAGCCTTTTTGGGCAGTTTCAAACCCCTCTACAAGTCCCTCACTCTTTCTTGTTCTTTCCAATGCCTCTTCTGTATTTAAGCCCTGCCCTAATAGTCTCCCGAACAGTCGATTCCTACCGGCTGCTTTTCGGCAAGTAACATCTAAGTCCCCAACGCCAGCTAAACCTAGAACGGTTTTAACTTTCCCTCTCTTTGCCTTAACGATTTTCGCCATTTCGTTTGCTGCATAAGTAAACAATGTAGCTTTAGTATTATCAATGGTCTGTAGCCCTTTCTTATCTTTTAATCCGTCACAAAAAGAGACGCCAATTGCATAAACATTTTTTAGCGCAGCACAGAGTTCGACGCCTATGAGATCTCTCGTCGTTTCGACTATGTAGGCAGGCGTTGTTAGAGCTTCTTTGCAAAGTTTTGCTGCATGGATTTTTTGGGAAGCGCATACAACTGCCGTATGTACACCTTGCGCTACTTCTGACGCAACTTGTGGCCCGCCCATTGCAGCAACATAAATCTCTTCTCGCATGTTTTCCGGGATCACATTTTCAATCACTTCAGCCATCGTATGGATTTTTCCATCGGAATCTTTTTCTAAACCCTTTGCGACTGTCACAACCACCATTCCTTTCTTGAGGAAGGGAACCATCCTCCTAGAAACGTTTTTTGTCCCTTGAGAACTTACTGCTATCAGAACAATCTTGCTGTCCCTAACCGCTTCTTCAAGTTTATCTGGTGGAAAAATTTTCACATTTCTTGAGATTCTTATCCCCAATTTAGGATGGATGCCATTTCGTGCCATGCTTTCTAGGAGTGGGATATCATACTCGGTTCCCCATAGACTTATCTCATGACCATTGTCAATAAGTGGTTTCGTTATAGCGGCTCCCATGACCCCTGCTCCCAAAATTGTGATCCTTAACAGATCAGATTCCTCCAATTTAAGTTATTCTTCT
>JAWBOR010000035.1:0-14299 GCA_038826015.1 Bathyarchaeia archaeon | reverse complement strand
CCACGGCATGACCTAGACATACTCCAGCATTTCCGAAAGCCATGCCAGCCATCAACGAACCTAAACTCATGTTCACACGGCTTTCGACATTCCCACTTTTGTAAGCCTCAAGTAGATTTGAGAAAATAAGGCTGAGCGCCTGCAACGCCAAAGAATCGGTGATGGAATTAGCATCAATGGACATGAGCGCCTCCAGAGAGTGACTTAAAGCATCCAAGCCTGTGGATGCTGTGAGAACAGGCGGCATACCGAAAGTAAGGCTTGGATCAACCATGGCTATGTCTCCGAGAATTTTGGGACTAATTATAGCTGACTTTATTTCATCTTCGGTTAAGGTTACAACTGCGATGTTTGTGACCTCTGAGCCAGTGCCAGCTGTGGTTGGCAAGAGAATTTTGGGAAGACTGGGTTTTTTAACCAAATTTACACCTACATAGTTTTTCATATGTCCCGGATTCGTAGCAGCCATCGCTGCTATCTTTGCCATATCTAATACACTTCCGCCACCGCAACCTACGACTACGTCATATCCTTTATTCCGGGCAGCTTCAGCTACTGCTTCAGCCACTTCTAAACTCGGTTCAGCCTCCACATTGCTGAATATGTCAACGTTCAAGTCTTCTTTAATTAGATAGTCCTCTATTTTTTTAGGTATACCTATCGTCTCCAAGTTTTTGTCTGTGACAAGTAAAACATTTTTTCCGCCCAGTTCCTTGGCTTCTAACCCAACTTTTTCAGAAATTCCTATTCCAAAAAGAATCTTTTTAGGAAGACTAAAACTGTAAACTTTTCTCAGGGATTTTCTAGAGCGCATACCGTTTTTAACCTCTTGTAACTCTTACAACAAATTATGAAAAGTAGACTTTTAAAGTTTGGGTGTTAAGACTCAAAATTGGAGATGTTAATTTAGGATTTTAACCTTTTACTAAATAAACGAAAACGAAGGGTTAAGCATCTGGCGTTTCTAATTATAGGTATTATCATATCGTGAAGCTTCAATTAACAACAAAGCAGCATGTGCCTATAATGTTTATGGATGAAAACATGGGAGTTCAAAATATGAAAAAAGATGCTCTCGTTGTAAGAATTGCCGAGGTGGAAAGGGCGAGAGAGATACTTAGAATATTGAAAAACAATTTTTCGACCCCTGATCTTTCGAATTTGGTAAGCGACCCCTTTAAGATTTTAGTTAGAACCATCATTAGCCAATCAACAGCTGAAGTAAACACAATAAGAGCTTACGAAAACCTTGCCAGGACACTGTCCATAACGTCTAGAGGCCTAGCAAAAGCCGACATAGCAGACATAGAAGACGCTTTAAAGGTCGCTGGCTTACATAGAAACAAATCGAGAATGATTAAAGAGTGTTCCCGCTTGATACTTGAAAGGTTCAATGGTTCACTCGACTTCATCTACAATCTATCTTTAGATGAGGCAAGAGAAAAACTTATGAGTCTTCCTGGAGTTGGTCCGAAAACAGCTGACATTGTCTTACTTTTCTGCGCCTATAGACCTACTTTACCAGTTGATACTCATGTAAACAGAGTCTCGAAACGATTGGGTTTGGTTTCCTCAAACGCTGATTATGAAAGTGTTCGAAGCACTCTTCAAGCATTATATCCGCCAGGTGAATTCTTTAAGGTTCACATGCTTTTTATCGCTTTAGGACGAAGAATCTGTAAAGCCTTAAGTCCCCTATGTGCCTCTTGCCCAGTTAACAAACTATGTCCATCGGTGAAGATTTAAAGTCTCGCCATGGTAAAATCCATTTCGTTTCCTTCGCAGTCGAGTTTGATCTGGCCTATATGAATCTTTGAGATAGCCTCGCTTATAGGGGTGTATATCTGCATTAATCCTTTTTTGAAATCAATGTTGCATATAGTTCCAATTCCCAAAAATTTTCCATTTGAGTTTTCTAATCCGACAAGTAGACCTTTTACATCCCTTTCTTGAAGTGTAGTCAGTCGTTTATTAATTTCTAGTTCTCCTTTTATCTCAAGCCGATTCAACGGGCATAATCTAACTTTTGCTCCTTTTAGGAATTTTTTATACGATAACTCGCGAAGATTTCTTCTAGTTTCTTTATCCCTTTTCTTTATCATCTTAGGCGAATCGATCTCTGAAATTGCCATGTCTCTTAATAAATCAATTATAGGGTCCAACTCGTTACTGCTTTGGATAGCTACAACAAGTTTAGGAGCCAAGGCTTTAACCAACCTAACTTTATAATCAACCGCGGCTTCTCCTTCAATCCAGCCATCAGTATTAATAACCAAGAAATTTGCATTCGTGTTAAGTGCTTTGGCCTTCAACATCGCTATCGCATTTAAGGTTGAATCGATTGTCCTGCTAGGGCTTGTAACCCCTATAAATATCGCCTCTTCAAGTTGCAGGTTAAAGAGGTCAATAATGGGTTCCTGAATGAAACCTAGGCTAACGGTTCCTGGAGGCCCCACATCTGATTGCCCAAGATCACCGTTGATGAAAGCTGTTCTATAATTCTCGCTCAAAGCCTTGTTGGCTAGATAGGTGCAAAAACTTGTTTTACCAGAATCAGTCCCTCCAATCACTAGAATTTCCCCATGTTCTTTTGTAGATATTATTTTGTTAACAATATCCTGCCAAGAATTTGGAATAGTGCTTCCTTCAATCTCTTCGCTAGACGCGGAGTCGCCCAGCGTCAATTCAACTTGAGCGTTTTGTAAAACTTCGAAAGGCGTACGTTTTCCCTTTCTAACTATGATTCTGTCTCCTTTTTTGACTAACGCGCCGAAAGCAGATAATTTCCCTGAAATCAAGTGAACGCTTGCTGGACCATCGATAAGCAGGGTTTTACCCTTTTCAACCGTTTGGATCATGGGATTTTCCTTCTAAACTGAGCGTTTCCTTTTTCTGCAGCTATCTTTGCTGCGGAATCTGCGTCGCTTATTTTCCTTTGGACACCCTTGGTTTTAAGGCTGCTAGTGCCAGCTTCGCTTACTATCTCTATAGCTACATTGTCTGGTAAAGCAATCTTCAATCTACGGAACAATTCCTCAGCTAATTCTGGGATACCACTTCCAATCTTCACCCTTAGAACCTTGCCAGGGTTTTTCTTCAGTCCAGTTAGAATAGTGTCAACAGTCTTTTCTAGGCTTAATCCGTCCTCTGTTTTAAGAATAACACCATCGCCTAAAATTGCGACGCCAAAGGTCTTACCCGGATCGACTCCTATAGTTACTTCATCATAGATTTCTTTGTTTCGAATCATACGCACAGCTTCGTTCACGGCGTCAGATGGTTCCGTTTCTGGATCGTAAATTATTATATTCGGATGATTCAATAGGGATTTCTCTTTCTCTGTTGTTATTACTGCTTTTATTGAAGGAGCGATAGGTTCCCCTGGCACCAAACTTAGGAAAAATACCCTTTTTTGTTTAAGTTCATTCACGAGTCGATAGTATGCTTTGCCGGAAACAGTTGCCACAGCGATTTTTGCTTTCATAAAGAGCCACAAATATTTACTATAGAGGAAAATTAAAAATTTAAACTTTATATCTTCCTATAATCATTGTGGCCTCATTGAATCTTTGGATACCTACTGGTTGCTTATTCTTAGATAGGGCTCTTGGGGGAGGGCTTCCGCCAAATGAGATAGCTCTAATTTATGGAGAAGCAGAAACTGGCAAGACGAGTTTAGCTATGCAATGCGCCATTAATGCAGGTCGAATGGGTTATAAAACTTTATTTGTGGACTCTGATGGATCGCTTTCTCCGGAGAGGCTATCTCAGATTGCTTCCAAAGACTTTGCGCGAGTTTCTGAATTGATTATCCTTGTTAAACCGTTAAGCTTTGATGATCAAGCAGCGGTCGTAGATAACTTAGAGAAGTATGTCGGCAAAAAATTCGGTTTAATCATCTTTGACACGATAACGTCTCTTTATCGTTCTGAGTTAGATCTTGATAACAAGAAAGAAACGTTTAGGTTAAACCGCGAGCTAAACCGACAAGTTGCAACCTTAGCGCAATTAGCTAAATCGCTTGAGATATCGATTCTGTTAACCAGCCAAGTGAGCGGCGTTTTCGAGTTTGGCGAAGCCGACGTGAAGCCCGTCGCTAAAAGAGTTCTGAAATATTGGTCTAACGCTGTGATAAGCTTAGCTCGCATGGGTCAAAGAAACATGGTTAAAGCGACCGTTGAGAAAAGCGGTGGCAAAGAGAAAAAATTGACTTTTTACTTGATTATAGAGAAAGACGGGGTGCACGATTATAACCATTAGCTTTATCTTTTGATAACTCTAACTCAGATGAAAAGACTACACAGAGATATGAACAATGGACATAGCAGTCGAAGTTTTTAATGCGTTATACTATATTTTTCCTGCTTACTGCGCCAACGGAGCACCTGTATTATTCGGAGGGGGAAGACCAATCGATGGCGGAAAAAGATTTTTGGATGGAAAACCCATTTTCGGTCCAAACAAGACTTTCCGCGGCTTTGTTTCAGGCATAATAGTAGGAACCTTTGTCGGATGGGTTCAAGAATCTCTCGCGCCAAAAGCGAACCTTCCAAAAGGAAATCTTGTGCTAGGGTTTGTTCTGTCGTTTGGGGCGTTGATAGGGGATTTGATGGGTTCGTTTATGAAAAGGCGGTTAAACCTTAAACCTGGCGCGCCGCTTCCCATATCGGATCAGATAGATTTTGTTTTAGTAGCATTGCTTTTTTCTTTGATAGTTCAACCACCTTCTATCACAAACGCGTTTATCATAATTGTCTTAACTGTTCCAATACATCTGCTTGTAAACGCTTTAGCATATTTGCTGCATCTTAAAAAGAATCCTTGGTGAAGAATCATAAGTAATCAATCTCATAAACCCTTTTTTAGTTAAATACAAAGATTCATGTTTTCATTGAGGAGATGCCGATTGGTGTTCAATTTCCCTGTTGAGATTGTTAGAGAGGGGGCAGTTAACATAGTAGTGCCATATCTTGAGGCGTTCAAAAAAGCTCCGGGGGATTATGCTCCTTCAAAGGCTCCGGTCTTTTATAATCCGCGTATGAGGTTGAACCGGGATATAGCGGTTTTGGCTCTTCAGACTTACCAGAGAATAGTTGGGCGAGAACTTTCTGTTTCCGAGCCCTTGGCAGGCTGTGGCGTCAGAGGAATAAGATTCGCAAAAGAAGTAAAAGGTATCCGCCGTGTTTACTTAAACGATATAAACTCTGAAGCTTTCAAAATGGCTCAACATAATGTTCACTTAAACAAGTTAACCCACATCGTTTCAGGTAGCAACGAAGATGCCAACCTTTTTTTAAGCCAACACGCAGCCCCAAAGAAGAGGTTTGATTACGTTGATATTGACCCATTCGGTTCTCCTGTCACTTATATAGATTCAGGACTCAGAGCCACACGAGACGGCGGGTTGCTTGCACTAACTGCTACAGATATGGCTTCTTTATGTGGAGTTTATCCCAAAACAGCTCTCAGAAAATATGGCGGATTGTCGCTGAAAACGGAATATTGCCACGAATTAGCTGTGAGATTGTTAGCTGGTTGTCTGGCGGCGACTGCTGCAAAGCATGATATAGGCATCAGCATTCCTTTTAGCCATAGCACAGATCACTACATCCGTGTTTACGCTTTAGTCAGTTATGGCGCTAAGAAAGCAGATGAAAGCATCAGAAATATGGGATACATCTATCATTGTTTCCAATGCTTTCACCGAGAAACAATAAACAATATTATTTCACCCGTCAAAGAACAATGCAGCGAATGCGGCGCACATATGAAAGTGTCTGGTCCTTTATGGCTTGGGAAGATTGCTGAAAAAGAATTTTGCGAAAATATGGAAAAGGAAGCCTCTTTGAGAAATGTTGAGCCGAAGATTATGAAAATTTTATCTCTAATCAAATCGGAATCAGATGAACCAACCACATATTATGTGGTTGACAAAATCTGTGATAAGCTAGGTGTTCCTGTTCCTTCATTAATTAGTGTTATCAAAAAGTTGAGAGGAAGATGCTTCGTTGCTTGTCCAACTCATTTTCACGCTCGCGGAGTTAAAACAAACGCTTCAGCGAAAAATGTATGTGAAGTGATAAAAGAAATCGCTAAATAACTACTGAGTTTTTACTTCTACGACTTCGAGGCTTACGTCAACGGCTTTAACAGAATGGGTCAGTGAACCTAAAGAAATAACGTCGGGCTCGAGTTTAGCATATTCAAGTATGTTCTCTTCGTTTATGTTGCCTGAAATCTCGATCAACACCTTATCCCTAAGATCTAATGTTTCCAACGTTTCCATGGTCTCTTCAAATTCTTTTACTGTCATGTTGTCGAGCATTATTATGTCGGCTCCCAGCTTAGCCGCTGCTATGGCTTGAGCCACAGTCTTGGCTTCAACCTCAATCTTTTTTGAAAAACTGACAACTGCACGAACTCGTTTAATAGCTTCCTCAATTCCGCCCGCAATCATTATATGATTATCCTTTATCAAAACAGCATCGTCAAGCCGAAAACGATGCGGGTCTCCTCCTCCGATCATGACAGCTTTTTTGTCGAAATAACGAAGCCCAGGAGCAGTCTTCCTTGTTGCGGCTATACGCGTGTTAAATCCGGCATCTTTGATCTTTCTCACAAGTTTTCTGGTCGCAGTTGCTATGCCGCTCATCCGCATAAGAATGTTCAATGCTGTTCTCTCCGCTGTCAAGATGCTACGTGCATCACCTTCGATTTCTGCGACGACAGTTCTAGGTCTCACTTCATCTCCATCTTCAACTAAACAGGCAACCAATGTACCAACCATTTCGAATAATGCCTTTACCTCAAGAATCCCAGCAACCACAGCTGGTTCCTTCACAATTATCTGAGCGCGGATTTCACTCTTTTCGGGAATAACAGCCTCAGTAGTTATGTCGCCCAGACCGACATCTTCTTTAAGAAATTTTAACAACTCTTCCTCGAGAAACACATCAGATTTTTTCAAGACAAAAACTTCCTTTCATGTTTAATCTAAAGATGTCTCTATGTCAATTTCAATTTTTTGAATGCTTTTACCAGTCTTGATGTCAAAAAATAACGATTTAAGTATTTTCAGGTTCCTACGATTATGCTTCCGCTTATCTTTTTTAAAGTGGCTATTGCTGAAAGTGCAGCTATGTAACTTGTCTTAGGGTTGCTCGGAAACGGCTTATTAATCGTTTTTGTTGTAAGTTCTCCAAAGGCGCCTTTCACATGGATTTCATGAATAATCTCCTTTATTCCAGGATCGGTTATAATTCGAACTTTTGTTTTGTCGGCTCCAACGCCAGCTAAACTCAGAGAGGCGGCAACATTAACGTTCTGTGGAAAGAGTTTCACAGCTTCTCTAGCCGGTCCTTCATAAAGCACTAATGGCTCCTTAAGCGATGAAAGATCGATTTTTCTTTTTTTGATAAATGGCGCGCCCTCAAAACTTAGAGGTGGCTTTCTAGTTGTAAGCATCACTTCTTCTATTGGACCCATAGCTGCTGATTTTACATTATCTAACCCAACAATGGCTCCGGACGGCACGTAAATTTTTCTACCTTTGCTTTGAGCTAGCGTTAATATCTGTTTGAATAAAGCATCATCAAGCAATGCGCCTGTACTCATTATCATTAGGTCCTTATTTTTCATCAAGGCTTTAACAGTGTACTGTCTAACAGCCTCCTGTGAAGCAGCTTCAATCACAATGCGCACATCTTCCCTCTCAAACATTTCATCGGCGTCCTTTGCTAAAATGGGTTTCTTAGATAATCTGCAGGCAAGCTTTTCTGCTCTTTCTAGGATGATATCGTAGACTGCTATTAATTCGAGGTCGCCAGCTTTACCGCTATCTATGGCATCAGCTATTACGTTACCAATTACTCCACAACCAATAAGAGCCGCGCCAAGCCTCGTAGCAGTCCCAGCTTTTAAATCCCTTTAATTAATTTACTGGAGATGATTAATGAGTACAGATTTAAATAAAGATTTTTATTATTTCTTGCTGCGAACCACTGAGCAAAGAAAAAGGTTAAAAGGTGAAAGAATCTTTTAAAAAAGAAATCTATAAAGGTGAAAAAAGCATATTAAAGCGGCGCGTTTTATAGACAAATGTGATATATAAGTTACTAAAAAGGGGAAGTTACTTAATTCTTATTGGCTAGTTTTGGCTGATTTATTGAAAATGCGATGGCCTGATTTGTTCGCATGCTGGTCAAGAGGCTATTTCATTATGAAGACGCCTTTGATAACCATGCCTGATTCCACATCTTTGAACGCCTTATCGACTTCCTCTAGTGTATAGCGGTGAGTAATCATGGGTTTAAGGTTCAGCTTACCAGAGGCGATTAAGTCCATACTGCGTTTCAGACAGTCAGCGCGGCCAAATTTCTTCATCCCGGCCATTACACTTGTAACTAGCGCCCCCTTGAAATGTATGTAGCTCCAGTCTACAGTTACAGGAACACAGCAGGCTCCGATCTGGCCAATAATTGCTCCTTGCCCGATGATGTAAGGAAGCATCCTAATAGTTGCGGGCACTCCCGCCGCCTCTATAGCGACATCTACACCTTTTCCATCTGTCAATTTCTCGATTTCATGCACCACATTTGTAGTTGTAGGGTCGATGGTTATGTCGGCTCCAAACTTCTCCGCTAGCTTTCTCTTCATTGCAATAGGGTCCGAAACAATGATTTTGCTGGCGCCATAAAGTTTTGACAACTGGGTAGCCAAGAGACCAAGGGCACCTTGCCCCAGAATGCACACTGTGTCGCCCATGGTCACAGTTTGCCTAACCATGGTATTGACAAGGGTTACTGGCTCAAACAAGGACGCTTCTTCATCGCTTACATTGTCTGGTACTTTTTGTGTATAGGAGGGTTCTGTGATTACGTATTCGCCGAAGCCGCCGATATTGCCCACTAGGGCCACTCTGTCTCCTACTTTGTATGTGGGAGTTTCATTTAACAGGGTCTCATGTTTTTCAGAAAATGGCCCCATCTCTGCGATTTCTCCCATACCTTCATGCCCCATAGTAGTGGGAAAAGGTTCTCTTGGATATGGTCTTGCAGGGTATACATCCGAAAGTTCATCTGGGACTCTTTTGTCCCAAATGCGGAAGTGATGCGGGAGCATCCCAAGCATCTGATGGTCATGCGGCGGATGAAGCGCCTTCATCGTGTTAAGATCAGTCTGGTTGCAAATCGAGCATGCCCTCATTTTGACTAGTAGCTGACCTGGGCCTGGAGTTGGGATAGGCACTTCTTTTATCTTCCATGGACCGCCTTTACCCATAAGCCACACTTGTCTCATCATTCCTTTTTTCATATATTTGTCCTCCAAATATTGTTATGTGGGGATGTGTTTCTTTCTATATATGTTTTTCCACATTCCGATGTTTATGTTCTTATTATAACTGTGCCTAACTGATTGCGCCTACAACAACGCTTAACTACAGCGTCATGTTGCGTAAGTAGGATGAGGTTTTTTACGTTGTTTACTTGAACTGAATTAAGTTCGTCTAATCCTTCTCAAAACTAATAAGAATAAGCAGCTAAGAATACTCAGTACAACTACGTAAAACCAGGCTGTTTCAAAGCCATAACTATCTACTATGAATCCTAAAATAGTTGAATGTAAACTTTGGGAAAATCCCGTAATGGCAATTGTAATTCCAAGCATCTGGCTCTTTTTTTCTGGGATCGCCATTTCAGATACAAAGGTAAAAACTACAGGGAAGAAAGCATGGTTGGATAAGCCAAAGATAATTAAACAAATGACGAGTAAGGTGTTGAACGGCATATAGAGACAAACTGTGAGTGTGACAGCCATAAGTAAGTTCAAGATTACAAGAACCCTGAGACGACCGAATACATCGGATAAATGACCAGCACTAAGTTGCCCCAAAATCCCAAGAACGTTTGTTAACCCAAGGACAAAAGCCGCTATGTAGGCCTCGACCCCTAATTCTTCAGTCCAATACAAAGGAAGCAAAGCTATCACAGAAACTACGACACCGCGAAAGATGAGTGCAAGCAGTAGAAGCAGAAAACTCAAGAAAGGCCATGAACCAGCCGATTTTTCACCATCATCTGTCTGCAAGTGCTCAGGTGGTTGCTGATTTGCATGTTCCCTCACAAAAATAACTTGAGCTGCAATTATGAATGGCACTGGAATAAGCCATATTTGTAGACAATCGCTCCAGCTTAAGCCAGAAAACAGTGCAAAACCCGCGACGATCGGTCCCGCTATATATCCTGTGGGCACTGCGGTTTCATGGAACCCAATATATTTTCCTCTTATTTTGGAACTTGATAAGTCAGATAAGATGGATATTGCTGCAGGCAGATATGTGCCGAGGCCTACGCCTAATAGAAAGCGTAGAAACAACATAGCTAAATAATGGTTTGTGAGAGATGTGAATAAAATAGAAAATGAGACTGCCGCCACGCCTAGAAGGATAATACTCTTCCGTCCAAGGCGTTTGCATAGAAAACCAGATAAGAATGCTGAGATTGATTGCCCCAAAAAAGCGCTGCCGATCATCACGCTGCCAGCGGTTGTTGAGAGCGACAGTGATTGTTGTATAACGGGCAGTAGGGCAGGAAACAACTGATTAGCTGATGAAATCCAGAACCATGTAAGCCAGAAGACCATCAACACGATGTAACCATACTTAATTTTCATATTTGTTTCAAGTCCTGCAAACCATCGGCGCAGCGTAACGTATCAAATTTAGTATATCTCATTTACCACACTGTTCCAGTCTTCTGAAGCACGAAGGTCTTAGGGAACCACTATTTAATTATTTTGCCTACTGCAAATAGTCTCTTTGCTGAAGCATTAATTGTTCCAACGGCAACTGGTTTTAGTATATCTCATCTTTTCGCAAAGGAAATTAGAGTATTACGAAAGAAGTTGGATGTTACCTATTTTGACTTTTTCCAAATGTTTTTTGGCGGCTTCATAACATTTGTCAGCTTGTTTACGACTTGTTGTAGGTAAATCGCTCATTATATACTGTGGATAAAAAGCCAAAAGCGTGTAAGGAATTCGCGAATCAATATTCGCGATGAACTCAGCTATTTTGTCAACTTCCTCTGAGTCAACATAGCCCGGAATCAGAAGAGTGCTGGCGGTTAAAACCGGTACTTTTAAGCGGTCTTTGAAATATTTCTTTCCAATCAATTTAAAGTTCTTAAGAATCGACATGTTCGATACTCCGCAGAGCGCTCTATGTAGGTTGCTGTCCCAGGCTTTCAGATCAAATTTAACTACGCCTCCGCTTTGGTAGGACAATTCAGCTGCCTTCTCAGCGAATTCAGTCTGCATGTTGCCGTTTGTTTCCCAACAGATTCTTAAAATTCGTTTCTCCTTCCGAGCTTTTTCTAGAGATATTCTACTAGTCTTAATAGCGTGAGGCATCTGAACTGAGGGATCTCCTCCGAAGAAACATATACATGAAACATGGACGTCTACTTTTTCAGCTAAACTCTCAGAACTCATGGCGGGGCTGAGTCTTTGAGACATATTTCTGTAATGCCAATTCTGGCAGAAGAGGCAATCAAGACTGCATGCTCCGTAAAAGACAGCGAGGTTGGCATAGCCTGTCTCAGCAGTTGGCTTATAAGCATATTTCGGATACCCTGCTCCTGTGCAACCAGGACAGAACCACCAAGCAACGCAATTTGTAGGTAGCACATCATAGTACCATTCCAATATGCCGCTCTCGGCTGTACCTCCTGATCGGATTAAGCGTCCATCAATATTTTGAACTAATCCGCAGAAACCCTTTTCGTTTACGCCAATCTTACAATTGTTGGCACATATGCCGCATGAGACTCCATCTTGATTTTTAGGCGGCTTCGGCGGTAGACCAAACATTCTACGAGTTTCCACATGGACTGCGTCGGTGATTTGCAGAGCGTCTTCAGGTTTTTCTCTGACACATTGTAAGCAGACTCCTAGATGTTCTGAAATCGTATCTGAATCCTTGTTGCAGACATAACATTTTCCCAACTTTCCCACTGAAAAATAAAATAGCAAAACTTGTTTTTGTCATTTTTCATAGTTTCTAAATCAATACATAAAAAACAGATGTTGCTGTATGATCTAGGCGAAGAATATATATTGCCAGCAAAAAGAAATAGAAAACAGATTGTTAAGGTGAAGAAAATGGGCAAGACCGAAGAACAAATTCTTGAATTACTGAACAATTCTGAACCCTTAACACTTGTTGAGATCGCTGAGAAGTTGGGTAAGAAGCCCAAGGCAGTGTTTCGTTCATTGCGAAAACTTTTTGAAGAAGAAAAGATCGACTGCGATCCTAAAACCCGCCGTTACACATGTCATAAATAATGACATGAATATTTTTAGTAGCATTCATTATCTATCTGTTTTTCTTTCGGTTTTGTTAAAGAATAAATAGTCTTTAAGGGAAAATGAATCTTTAGTGATTAAAATGAGAATAGTGGCGTTTATAGCTCACCCAGACTATACGGAGTTGTTCTTCGGGGGAACTGTGATAAAGCATGCAATGAGAGGCGACGAAGTTTATATAGTTACTTTATCACCAGGCGAACGAGGACATCCAGCCATACCACCTAATAAACTAGCCAAGATTCGACAAAAAGAGATGAACGAAGCTGCAAAGATTGAGGGAATAAAAGAGGTAAGAATCCTGAACTTTAAGGACACCGAAATCTTCAACACAACAGAGCTAAGACTGACCTTGATAAGCATGATTAGGGAGCTGAAGCCTGACATAGTTATCACACATTGGCCTAAAGATGCTCATCCAGACCTCAGAGAGACGGATCAAGCAGTAATTGACGCATGTACATATGCCGTTGTTGGAGGAATAAAGACCAAACATCCGCCTCATGCTGTTAGAAAAGTCTATACTTTTGGCGTTCCAGCGGGTTCAGTAGAGTTTCACCCCGACATATTTGTCGACATAAGCGATGTAATCGAGAAAAAGGTTGCAGCCGCTAAATGCCACAAGACTATGATTGAAGCTTTTTATAACGGAGACGCAGACAAATGGACAGAGGGTATCTACATAGAAAACGCCTTCTGGGGTAAAGAATCTCGAGTTAAATACGCAGAGGCCTTCAAAGAAGTCAATGTTGCAATGTATCTCGGAAGAAGCGCATTGAACTATTTACCATCCTAAAACTTTTTCTAATTCGTTGACGCGCCCGCTGGGGTTTGCAAGCTTGGAAGGGAAAGGTTACGTAAGAAACTCTAGCTTCTCAACATCTCCAGCAGCCAATCTCGGTATCTTCTATGGGGCTGCTAAGTAGGGTTTTTTAAGTGGCTGAAAATTACGGTATACTCTGAGTGGTATAATCCTCTATTTGGATAGGTATGTCTTCGTTGTTCAGACGCATATTGCTTTGTTAATTTCTTCTTCGGGGTCCAACTTCTGGGCATAACATTAGCTGAACAGGCTGTTAGGACTTGGTTCAACTCTTTCTGCTAGAGGGATATGTTTCGCCATGACCGTTTACATCTCTAAGTAGGTGTTCCGACCGGATTTAGTGTTTCCATCGCAAGTTTTTCGCCTAATCCTATGGTGGGGCATTTCGGATACATAACCACACGGCTCATGTGTCAAATTTTTTCGTCAAAGGACATGGCTGCGCTGCTGATGATCTGCGCTGTAAGCTGTAACTTGAGACCATATCTGACATTGTCTTATTGAGAATCAATGGGTTTTCCTTTTTATTTTTGGGTCTTATACATGCCTTTTGTGAGAGCTGCTACCAAATCAAAATTTCTTCGAGGGTTTTGAGCGTCTTAACCCTAATTTGCTGCGCGTCAGTTCACAATTTGTCGAAGTCTTGCAACTCGCCTTATGATCGTCAATTTGTGGCTGGATTTACGTCGCAAATTCAATACCCCCCCGGTATTTTTTATGTAAATCTTGATGTAAACGCTTTATTCCCGATTCTGGTTTAAATCTCCTAAGATAGACCAGGTGTGATGACCACCGAAGAATTCCAAGAGATCCTTAGAGACATTAGGCTGCCCATGCAAAAGAACGGAAACACACATCTGCTTTAAATTTTCAGCAAGACACCTGTGCATTTGAACGTTCTCAGCTGTAATTTGGAGCAAGCTACGGTTAAATACTGCAACAAAACGATTTTAGGCTATGAGGATCTATACTTTAGGTCACAGCACGAGAAGCTTGGAGGAGTTTATCGAAATCTTGAAGGCTTTCAGTATAGAGATGATTTTCGATGTGAGAAGGTTTCCAGGAAGCAGAAAGTTTCCTCATTTCAGCAAAGAAAACCTTTAGGCAGAGCTG
>JAWBOR010000034.1:0-14501 GCA_038826015.1 Bathyarchaeia archaeon | reverse complement strand
TTGCAGTTCTTGTTCTTATTTTTTGGTTCTTGTTCAAAATATGATCCTTCGCCTTAGAGGGCATAAGGATAATGAGCTACGTAAAGATTTTTGCTCTTCCTACGCACTTAAGGTTTGCCTCCGAGAGGATGGCAGAGATCGTTCGAAATAGTGATTTTGATGCCCTTTTCTTAGATTTATCTCAACATCTAAACGATTTGATTAAAGCTTTAGCTGAAGGCGCACCCCTCGAATCTTTTATTGAACGGATTAAAGAGCTAGCCTTGGTGCCTGAACCAATGGGTTCTTGGGAATACGAGTTCGAGCCAATACTTTTAGCTGTGAGAGGCATTTTGAATAGGAAACCAAAATTGGAATTATATTGCTACAAACAGCCATATTTCGATCGGCTCTCGGCGGAAGTCGCGGCGAATCTTGCTAGACTTGTTCTGAGAGCTTCCATGACCGAGAAGATAGATGTAGATGAATGGCGAATTAACATTACACAACTTTTAGACGCAAACACTAATGCTTTAAACGAAGAAGCCGAATATATAGCAAAAAAATCATATGGAAAAGAGACGTGTATCTGTATTTCAGGCATAAACGGCAGAACGCTCAGAGACTGCTTATTGGAGCGTAACCTAAAAGCGACCTTGACATATCTGGTTCTTCCTTACCATTTTACTCCGATCGAAATTCTGACACGTGAAATAGAAAGAGAAATAAGAGATTCGTCCATGGATCACAATAAACTTTATCAGATTATAAAGTGCCACGTGAAATTTGTTAGAGAATATGTACTCACCAGTCGAAACTATGACGAGGCATACCTCCGATGGGTCAAAGACACAGCCCCATGGATGAAATACAGATTCTACATGGCTACTCTGATGAATGGAACTCGTTACGTTTAAAACGAAGTATTATTACCTTTTCTCTGCTAAATACATCTTCATAATGAATGCAAAAAACAGAGACGACGCAAAGGAAGTTCAATTGAGTAAAAAAATGCGCTCATTTGTTGCCGGCTGAACCATGACCGAGAGCCCTCCTCGGAAGATCATTTGAATCCAATCTATAAAGAACGTTCTGCACTTCTAAATTAACGGGCTTTAATCTTCTAACTTTCTTTTCTATCGAAATAAGATCCTTCAGCAAAGAGTTGGTTTGCGGTGCTAAGAGCCGCCTCAGCGACATAGCTTTGTTTAGCTTTTTCATTTCTTTGCTTGCGAGAAGATATCCAAGAGCGAGATGATAATTCTGTAACCCTTTAAGCAACAGTTCTCTATTCATGTCATAAGGTTCAATCTTGCGAACATATCTCTTCCAACAGCTTCTGAATTCGTTTAGGCAGTAATTAGCATAACCGAGAATTTTGGTGCCCATGTTCCTGTTAAAACTAATGGAGTTCACGTCAGGTTGGCCCATAAGAATCAGTTGTCTCCCTTCGAGGAAGTAGCCCATATTGCCTAAAAGAAAGGTTGAGTCTTCTAAGATGCTTGCCAAGAGATAATCGTGATGCCTTATACGGTTGTTAAACTCCTTTAAAGTGAACAAAGTAGGATGAATCTCTCGTTCAACCTTAAGGCTTAACTGGACTAGCTCATTGCTAATTAGTGATTTGTCGTCTTCACCCCCACATACAACAAAGACATCGACATCGCTAAATGCGTTATTTTCTCCTCTTCTACAAGAACCGAAAAGAACGGCGAACTTAACATCCGCATTGGATCTTTCCAATGTCTTTATCAAAGGCGATTCTTTAATTACTTTCAACTAAAATAACCTCTCGTAGTTGAGGCTTAAAGTAAATATTCAAAGCGAAACCTCTTTATTTGATGTTTACTCATTCCTTTTCACTTATTATACAACTCAATGATTCGCCTGGAAATCCCGTCATATTTGACCAACATCTCGGGCAGAGACAACTCCTGTTACTTTTGAGAGCCGGGCAATCTGAACCGTTGCCGCGAGTCCCACTACATACAAAGCCAGTTCCACAGTTGGGACATCTCCGAAAGTGTCTTTTATCTTCCATGTTATCCTCCTTCCCTCTATTGTAGTGATGCTTCTTCACCGTACCCCAACATCTTCAATCAGACTTCTCTTCTTCGATTTACTATTGTACATTTCACACAGCATCTCTCGAACGAGAAATTAAGTACCAGATCCAAAAAATAGGGGGGATGCAACAGTTTTACTGTGCTTAAGAAGCAGTTAAGAATCATCTTTCGTTATCTTTCTCTTGTAGTCCAATCTTCTGGAACCGTTGCTTTCAGACTTCTCTCTACCTCAACGCTGTACTTGGCCTTAACAGCTTTTAGTCCTTTCCAATGCGCGATCTCATTATGGTGTAGGTATTGATTCAATCAGACTTATTTAATTTCTAAACAAAAAAGGTGGTTTTTAGGGAGATTTGTTCAATTGATGTCATTAGTCGAATTCAGACTTAGACTCTTCTTCTTCCCCTTTCTTCTCTGGACCTTTACCTTTCTCTTCTTTAGGCTTGGAAGCAGCGATAACGTCGTCGATTCTCAGAATCATTGATGCAGCTTCTACAGCTGACTTTATTGCCTGTTCTTTGACGCTTAGTGGTTCAACCACACCGTTCTCAAACATGTTAGCAATTTTACCTGTAAAGACATCAACGCCCATTGACTCCCCATCAGTCTTCTCATGAGATGCTCTCAACTCAACCATAATATCGATAGGCTCCAAACCAGCGTTCTCAGCTAATGTTTTTGGAACCACTTCTACGGCATCGGCGAAAGCTTCGATCGCAAGCTGTTCTCTTCCGCCGATCTTTGGGGCATAATCACGTAATTCTTTCGCTATCTCCGCCTCTGTTGCACCGCCACCAGCAACAATCTTGTTCTTCCTAATTACGTCAGCAACAACTGATAGAGCGTCATGCATGGCACGTTCAGCTTCGTCAACCATTCTTTCTAGACCAGCGCGGATAAGTATTGAAACGGACTTAGGATCCTTGCATCCTTGCACGAAAACCATTTTGTCGTCGCCGATCTTGCGTTCTTCAACAAGCTCAGCATAACCCAAATCTTCAAGTTTTAAATCATCAAGGTTTGTCACTATCTTCCCGCCAGTAGCTCGTGATAGCTTATCCATATCGGACTCCTTTGCACGTCTAACTGCTAAGATGCCTTCTTTAGCTAGGAAGTGTTGAGCCATGTCGTCTATACCCTTCTGGCAAACGACAACATTAGCACCGGCTTTCTTGATCTTCTCAACCATCTCTTTAAGCATGTTTGTCTCCTTGTCTAAGAACGCTTTCATTTGAGCGGGGTCTCGTATCCTGATTTCAGCGCTGATTTCAGTTTTTTCAATCTCTAGTGGCGCATTTACCAGTGCAATTCTAGCGTTCTGAACGCGTTTTGGCATATCTGCGTGAACGACTTCTTTGTCTAGTATTATGCCTCTTACGAGCTCTGTGTCTAAGAGGCTTTTTCCCTCTTTTTTAACGATCTGGACATTGTCAACATCAGCGACCCATCTGTCTCCACGTTTCTCAGCTATTTGTTTCACGGCTTCGATAGCAATTTCTGCAAGGTGATCTCTGGCTCCACCAACAGCTTTGCTTCCCATCGATGTCAACGCAACTTTCTTCAATGTTTCTTTGTCATCTAAATCCACTGGTTTTCCGATCTTATCTAGAACTTCCATCGCCTTTTCAGATGCTTTGCGGTACCCACTGACGATCAATGTTGTATGAATGTTTTGGTCTATCAGTTCCTCAGCTTTTTTCAGCAATTCTCCAGCAAGCACCACTGCAGTTGTTGTTCCGTCGCCGACCATGTCATCTTGTGTTTTCGCAACCTCAACCATCATCTTAGCAGCCGGATGCTCAACCTCGATCTCTTTGAGGATTGCTGCCCCATCGTTTGTTATGGTTATGTCGCCTAGACTATCAACTATCATCTTGTCCATTCCTCGTGGTCCAAGAGTCGTTCTTACAGTTTCGGCGATCACTTTTGCTGCCATAATATTGTTGCGCTGAGCCTCTTTCCCTCTGCTTCGCGCTGTTCCTTCTTTCAGAATAAGTACAGGTTGACCAGCTTGTGTTTGAGCTAAATACGCCATATTTTTTCACCCTCATCTTTTATAAAAATTAGAATTAACAAAAAATATATAAGTTTTACTAAAGAAGACATTCATAAACATGAAGACTTTAAATTGACAACAGGCAAAACGTAAGAAGAGAAAAGATATTTACACGGTTTCTCATTAATTTTGTTGCCCAATGATAATCACATTTTATCGATAGCGAATATAAGGAAACTAGAAGCGACCTGAAATCCTGAACATACGTAGAAAAGAAAATCGAACCCAAAAATAGCAACAATTGAGCCTGAGATGATTGATGCAGCTGCTCCAGCCAAATCGTAAATGGAATCAAATATTCCTATTTCAAAGCCACGGTTTTGTGGACAAGTTGCTTCGGATAAAAGAACAAAAAAAGCTGGGCTTTGAAGAGCATAAGCTAAACCATTGAAGAATTCAAGTAAATAAAGGTGCACCGGACTAAAACTTAATATGTAGCCCCATGTGCACATAGCTCCTAAAACGCCACCAAAAACAAAAATTTTTGTTTTCCCATATTTATCGACCAGTTTTCCAGCTAAAATTTTGAGAACTGCGGAAGAAATATAAAATAATCCGTAAAGCAATCCAATATCTTTTATGCTGCCTTCAACTTTATGTAGAACGAATATGGGATAAACTGGCCCCACTAGCCCGGAACATAAAGAGCTGAGCACGCCTACTGCTGTTATTGCGGCCAGCATTCTTCCCATATTCATTCCTCCAAATATATTTCAATGCGTTTTCCCCAATGTGATGTTAAGCTAGCATCCTTTTTGTCAATTAATTATTAACATGTAAACCTTAAATATTTTTCGTTAGTCACAATTCTTTCTAAAGTAATGAATAACATCTGCGATCATTAAGATCTTTGCCACGGATAACTAGATCGACGCACTTATTTACTCTACCTTTATTTCGTAGCCTTTTTTTCTTGGTATGCGAATTTGAAGAATTCCGCGGTTAAGACTGGCGCGAGCCTGCCTTAAATCGACAGGAACTGGAATGGGTACTTGGCAGCGAAAAGAGGAAAATTCACCTTTTCTGTGAGCCACCCCAAAATCTTCAAAAGCCACTTTAATACGCATTTTAGCAACAATCTCGATTTTATCTTCACTTATTGCGTCAATCCTGATAGTTTCGGGCTTCGCGTAGGGCAAGTCAGCTGTAACAATCACTTCGTCTGTTGCTACAAGGACATTGAAGAGAGGCTCCAATGAGGATGAATCAATATCCCAGCTGGGGCGCTCAAAGCTAGTTTCAAGCATCTCCTCAGTAGCTTTTTCGAGCTCTTCCATATAGTCTCTCATTAAATCAAAAATCGAACGTCTTCTTCTATAATTAAACATAGAAATCCTCCTTCAAACGTATAATGACGGTAAATCGTATTCTTGTGACTTTCGCATACGAGCTAATTCAGATTGAGTTCTCCTCATCATATCCCTTAATCTCAAACGGATTTCCTCACCTTTTTCAAGCAATTCAGAAACATCTACTTGTACGTTAACAATTTTGTTCAGCTCATTTATAACAGCTGCAGCGGCCTCAGGATCTGGATAATTATAGAACGCCTGAGAAAGGAGAGAAATAGCGGGAACATTACTCTTGGTACAATAACGCATCAACAGGGCGTGAGGACCGACAATAAAGCCTTCCTCCATGATTTTAATTCCTTTCTCCTTCAACATCCCAAGAAGAGTTCTGTTAGAAGCAAGTCCGAAAACTTTTGGCTCGGTTATGTCTTGCCTATTAGGCATGGGTATCCCGCCTAGAGATATGATCATTTTCATCTCCTTCGATTGGAACCAATCGACCAAGTCTCGCATTATTGGTTGAAGAACTTCAGCTGAGATAGCTACTTCTGAAATTAGCGTTACCAGTTCATTGCTACCAAAAACTCTGACGGGGGAATATGGAAGTCCATCGTGTAGCACAGCCACAGGTGGTAGCAATTCAGAGTCTAAATATGCTAATTCCGTCAGCTCAAGTTTTGAAATTATATGAGAGACCGCGATAACCCCTACAAGACCTACGTCTGGAAGCCCTTGCAACATGATAGCTCCTGAAGGAATAGTCTTCTTCTCAACTATTTTAGCATCCATATTCTTATCTTCCTTTTTCTTGATGCTTTAAGTTAATGTTATTTAAAAGCATTTAAAAACCATTGTGTTAACCTGAAAAAAGTCAATAAAACAATTAGATTTCAACATGGCTTTTCATGAAAGTGTAAATTAAGATTCTGAATACAGCGTTCAAAATGACTTGCAAAAGCGACCACACCGATCGATTTGTGTGTTGATTTAATATTTTTTTGTTAATTAATCGTTAACTTTTTCACTATTTAATTGACTAGTAAACTTAATATTCCTGTTTTTATAATTAATTTTACAATAAGGTTAGGAGATGAGGCAATAATGCGCTTCCTAACCTTATGGTTTGAACCGGAAGACGGGTCTCCAATGGAAGAGATCAAAATTATTACAATGAAAATAACATATAAAGATGATAATTAGAACATAATGGTTTTGAGCATATCTCAGCATGTTTTATGTATCTTATAGACATAAGCATTTTATCATTTTGTTTTCAAGTAACTTTGAACATTCTACTTCTTTGACGAAGCGATAATGAGGAATGTTTAGAAGCTTTGAATTATGCATTCATCAGAATTTAGCGATAAATTAGCCCTAAAGTCTCATCTATATTCTTAGCGACTTCTTCTATATTCTCGAACACTCGGTTTATGTCGCGCTTTACCTCTTGAACAGCCCTGCGCAGGCTCGCGGCTCTCAGCTCGTATCTGCCCCCCCGATGTACTACTAAGCCGCTTTGAATTAGTTTATTGAGATGATGCACCATAGTCCCCCTTGTTAAACCGATCTTTTCCGCCAGTTCATCGCTTGAGAGTCCTTCTTCATTTTTCATAGCCTCTAGTAAAATTTTAAAGATTCTTGCAGCAGTCTTCTCCTTGTCCCTTGGTTCTAAGAAGCCAAAGCACTTACAGATCCACTCGACATCCTTTTCAAAGTCTAAGATAGAAGGCATTCTTACATCTAGAATTCTATATTCAGCCAAGGCTTCCCCTTCAGAGGACATTAAATCAAACGTCCTGATTATTGTCAAATTGTTTATAAATAATTATTTTAGTTAGGCTTAAATATTTTTCGTTTATCTCAGATAGCAAAAAGCTGCTATTACTCAAGTTAATGAACAAATTAACCTATGCTTGGCAAAAGTTTATTGATGTATGACCGCATGACAACCAGTTTGATTGTGAAAAAATTTTTATTAATATTAAGATGTTGCTAAGCACTTTTACTTATAGTAGGCCAATTTCTTATGTTGATTTAGTTATTACGTCTAGCCTAATCCGCAACATGTTAACCGAGAGCTTATACGTCAAAAAAATTTAGAGGTGGAAACAGCTTATAAATTGATAATTGTCAGACGAAATGCGAAGTTCGAGATTAACCAAAGGACGAAAGTTTTCTTTCACTGGTGAGCTCTAAAGTGCACACTGAATTAAATCAATTATCTAAATTAATGCTAGATATGCTTCTAAAAAGCTCTGCAAAGATATGTCTTGTCACGTCTTTCTCCAGAATATGCGTTCTTCGCAGCTTTCCTTATATGGCCTTATGTAATCATAGTTTCTTTGGAAGGTCAATTTTGAGTTCAATTTACACAGGACATATTTAGAGACCGTCTCCGAGATTTCTTTACATACATATCTGGTGTCGAGATGCAGCAAAAGAGCTACCTTCAAGATTGGACATGGATTATTACAGCGTGTTATGAGCTCATCCTCGTCAAGTTTCACGATTTCAATGTTTCTTCTATTCACCATCAAGAAATCTAAATAGAAAAGATCGAGGACATCTTGCATCGAGTTTACCTTCCTTGGTACAATGGTCCATAAAAACCCATATATGTAGAAGACAGCTTTTCCTAGAAATACACATATCTTCTTCATAGCGGTAATGTATTCCCAAACGGTCATGCATTAATCTATTTTTTAATCGTATTTTAGTATTTCATAGAGTATCATGGGACTAAGATGCGCTTCGACTAATAGAGAGGCTCATCAAAATGTTATCGGGCAAAAATTTTTGTCAAAAGGTCTGGAATAGTTGCATTTTCCTCCTAGAGCGTGTTCCGTTTCTTGACATTGCAATTTTGGAAGGTCCTCACTGAACATTAGTTTAGAAAAAAGATACCAAAACACAAAGCGCATATAGCTTGTATCTCGGTTGGTTTTTTTGTGCTCCGATTTCTGAGTGAAAACACAAAATAGTTCTTTAATGGGGTCGGGGAGATTTGAACTCCCGTCCCAAGCGCCCGAGGCTTAGAGCCTAGACCAAGCTAGCCGACGACCCCTGATTTAACCCTTATTTTGAGAACTCTGGCCCAGTTAGGTGCGTTGTAGTCGTGTATCCAGCCCTTATTTTGCCATTTAACCGCTTCCTCAGTCTGTTTTGGACCAGCCTTAACGATCCTGTCCACATTAGATTAAACAATGTGCTCTTCAAGTCGCCTTCAACAAGACTTACTGTGGCTCCCGCAGACCTTTTCTCAGTTTGGTTTCTTCCACTGAAGCCAAGTTTTTCGACGCTTCTGCCAGCATGTCGCATACTTGGCGATTAAGATCTATGCAGTGTCCCCGATTTAAATTTTTGATATGGATTCTTCGGTCCTGTTAAGAGTGGATTGGAGAAGCGTTATCTGCAGTTTCTGCAGAGCCATCTTTGAGTGGAGCCGTCTCTTAACCCGTCTCGCCAGGCTTTAGCTGAGCCGCATTCTGGGCATTTAGGGGGTCACATGCTTAATTTATGGAATCATGGATTTGTTAGGAGGCGGAGGAATAGCATTCGTAGCACTAACCTCAACTAATTCCGCAAACGAACGTTTGCGTTATAAGATTTCTGTTTGGGTTCTTGGTGCACATTTTGATGAGGTTTCGTAACTCAAGATTGCCAGCAAACACTAAATTCAACTAAACGGTTGATCATGAAATTTGACATTTTCACAACTGGTTTTTCCACATCGAAGTAAACTACATCCTCACTGGAAATCTTAGGGTTGAACTTGTAGCTTCCATCTACGCCTCAACCGATCTTTAATCTCATCTTTTCATTATCAAATATTTGGTCCAGCCAAGCCATCCTTGAACATATGCTAATTGATTGAGAAATATGTATGGAATTATTAGGGGTTCTTTAATATCAATGGCGGCATAGATTGCTCTAATAGTCTTTTAGGCATGGACTTCAGTAACGACTGAAGAGATAGATCATCATAGTTTATTAGTCTTGCACCAGCGATATTCCACCAAGCTTTGATAACTCCTTCTTGAGATCACTAACGCCCAGTGCTTTACGGTTAGTCGTGTGATAACTTTCCACGTGTAACCTTTTTTAACCACATGCCTTAGTAATATGTGATCTTCGTAGGCACAAAGAAAGTTTGGAGGTACCCAATCTTTAACGACACATTTTCTGAGAAGTGTGTTGTGGGTGCAGCCTCTAATGACATCAGTTTTTTGCTGTGACAATTTGAACTCTCTCCATTGGACCTTTCCTATATGGAAGCCATTTTTCCCATGACCATTCAAACCATTTACTTAAATGCCTCAACACGATAACAGCTTGACCATGAATTGCGCCAGTAGCGGAGTCGATGTGCGTAGTTATTTCTCTAAACCACCTACTGCACAATTCTATATCATCATCAACAAATACAAAAAATTCCGTGTCAACCAACCTGATACCAAGTTGCCTAGCGACTCCTAAATTTGCGCATGTTTCTTTAACAATAGCTTTAGGAAATATTTCCTTTACAGTTTTGACGGAGCCATCATTTGAAAATCTATCAATTAATATAAAATGATGAACAGGTATCTCTCTACGAATTGAATTTAAACATTTAACGAAATATGGTTTGTTGCTGTTCCATGTACACATTACGACGTCAACCTTCATTTCATCACCCTCACTTTCTTGCTTTAGCCAACAATTGTGGTTTTAAACATTTGGCGCATAAAATCGAGACGCTTGACATGAAATTCTTATGTTTCTAAAGTTATATTTTATCAGACAGGTTTTCCAATTCTGGTTTACCCCGTGCTGCGATGTAGTCCTCATGAGGGGAATAAAATCCACTTTTAAAGCTATAGATATCTTTAAAATAAATAAGGCAACACTCTACGTGCTTCTTTTAATGCGTTTAAAGGACTGGGAAGGTCTCTAAAACCTCATAAATGAAAACTTCATCGAACATGTCGGATCTGAGAGGTAAAAAATGAGCGTCGCAACGTATGAAGTTCGGACCTCTTGAAAGAGGAGTGTTGACGTCGCAATTGATATCATCCCTGGAGCGCGGTTTGAATTTTATCCCCCTTCCACATCCTACATCTAATTTCAAACTATTCACCATGCCTATGGCAATTCGCCGTAAATTCTGATGAGCTGATCAGTTACAGCTTCTACTCGATGTTGTGGAAGAATATGTTCATTCTGCCATTTGACAAGTTTTCTTCTTTCATTTTGCGAGATTAACTTTCTAAGCGCATTTTTAAAGGTGTTTTCGTATCCAATTACAGGTATTCCGCAAGCCATTGCTTCCAGAGCAGTTTTGCTGTAACTTTTAATTGAAAATCGATCAACAAAAATATCAAATTCGTTTAGGAAAAGATGCATCTCCTCATAGGGAATGGAATAAGCACTGGGAATGGTTAAATCGTAACCAATTTCTTCGCATATTTTTTTCAATTCCCGACTTATATCTTCATACCAATGAGGAAAGTATAGGATCTGGTTTCCGCTATGTTCTTTTAAGGGCTTGAATCTCTCCATGTCCACGGGGTTAGGTAACCATGTAGCGATCGGTAAGACTTCAAGCAGGTCAGGAGTTGAAACAAGCACTTTTCTGGCTTTCTTTAGGCATTTTTTCTGCAACCAGCTTAAGCCTCCACGTATGTCGCTTCCATGGCAATGAATCATATATGGTTTGCCTGAAAGATAAGCTGCATATGCAGGTGAACGGCAAAAATGAGCGTGAATCAGGTCGCATTTCATCCTTCTGAGTTTTATAGCCATTTTTAAGGTTGTAACTTTTGGCAGACGGCTAGTTGTAAAGAAAACATGTTCGACTTCAAATCCTCTTTTAATCAGTTCTTTACGAAGTTCGTATCCGACGTATGCGCAGTCGTGAACCATAACCACTCTCATGTTTTACATCCAACATCTTTCTTAACTGTTCTTCCTTGTAATCTAAAGGGTACTACTTTAAAGGCTTAATTCTCGCTTGTAAAAATGGACACCTAAGCCTATTAGTCTACATAACTTCGACTTCGTATGAACTTGATGAGAATTCTTAGAAGACTTGATTGCCATGATGCCTTCAGCGGTTGACTTATGCCGCATATCCAGATCACATCTTAGGCTTCTAGGAAACTCATGTTTGAAGCCAAACGTTTTAAGCGCTTCTTTCAGTGAAGGCTTATTCGGCTTCTAATTTTTGAAATTCGAGAATCGTTAGGGCTGAGCCTAATGCGAGGGCTAGAATTCCTGCTAAGGGGTATGCCAGCCATAGCCCGTTTAAGCCAAGCAGATAGGGTAGTGTCAGGAGACAGGGTATTAGGAATATGAATTGACGGGATGTTGCTACGATTAGAGCTGAGGCTCCCTTGCCCATCCCCTGGAAGAAGGCGCTTATTATCACCTCTGACATTGTCAGAAAGGTTATGGCGAAAATTTGTAGCGCAGACACCCCTATGCTTAGGAATCCTGGGTCTGTGGTGAACAGCAACAATGTTTGTGTTGGAAAAAGCATAACCGCAATATACCATAATGTTCCCCATGCAACGCCTACTAATATGGCTTTAACTACGATTTTGCGGACGCGCTCTTTCTTTTGCGCTCCATAGTTGTATCCTACAAGCGGAATTACGGCTTGGCTTAAGCCTATACAGAACGCAAAATTTAGCCTGTTGATTCTGAAGAGAACGCCGAGAACAGCTAAGGGAACTGTTCCAAAGTTGGAAGCCGCTATGCAGGCTAGTATTAGGGATATGGAAACTGCAATCATTCTTAAAGTGCTGGAAGCTCCAACACTATAGATGCCAGCGACTGTTCTATAATGTGGTTTAAAATAGGCAAGCTTAAATCTGTAGATAGACTTAAACGCCAAATAAGGGGTCAATAGAGCTAACCCTATAGTGCGGCCTACAAGTGTTCCAAGCGCTGCGCCAGCGATTCCCAAGGCTGGGAATGGTCCAACTCCAAAAACTAGGATTGGGCTCCAAACGAGGTCAGCTATGTTTGCCAAAATCAACCCTGCACTCGCAGTGATCGGGCTTCCCTGAGCCCTAATAAGCTCTGCAGCAATAACCAAAAAGAAGTCGACAGGCATAGAACACGTTTCAATAAACATGTAACTGTAAGCGTAGGGAAAAACGACATCTGTTGCACCGAAAAGCCTAAGCAGAAAATTCAAACCCATCAGACAAATGAGGGTTACCAAACCACTCACAATAAAAAAGAGGGTTATGCTGTTGCAAAAAGCCTCATCAACCTCATCCCTCCTTCCAGCTCCTAGACGCCTAGCTACCAACGAGGCGCTTCCAATAGCTATTCCAGCACCCACAGCTCTATATATTGCCATCAATGGTCCAGCAACCGTCAAAGCAGCAAGAGCTTCCGTGCCGATACGCCCACACCAGACGGCGTCAAACAATTCATAAAACGCTTCTCCTTCATTGGCAACAATGGCAGGCACCGAGAAACGTACCAAAAGTTTGGAAATTCTTTCCCGTCCCATAGCCTCGGCTCTCTGATAATCCACGACCTTGCTCGCATAACCCACCAAATACTCACCAGCAGCAGCTGCAAGTCATATTTAGGAAAAAACAAATGCAATAACCTTGCATTAAAAACTTTTGCCATTAACCTTCGATTAACAAGGAAGCTAAAAATGATTTCAGATCAACAGCACCTTGTGTCTTTGAAAAATAATCTTTTAGGTCTAATAAAACTTTAAATTATATTGAGCATCGTTCTTTGCCGAAGAGGAAAACATCTTTGAATGACATCGAAAGACGCCCAGAGTCTACTTATGGCAAGAAAATATTCTTTGAAGATAGAATCTTTCATGTTTTTAACGGTGTTTATGAGCCTGCAGAAGACACTTTTCTGCTTGCTGAAAATCTTCAGGTTAAACATAGCGACGTAGTCTTAGAAATCGGTTGTGGATGCGGGATATTATCGATTCTTTCAGCTTTCAAGGCCTTGCGGGTTGTTGCTGTGGACATTAACCCTTACGCCACAGTGTGCACCAAATTGAATGCAAAGGATAATGGTGTTTCAGAAAAGATAGATGTGTTGCAAGGCGACCTTTTTGGACCGTTAAGGGAAAACCCACTCTTCGACCTGGTCATTTTTAACGCGCCGTATCTGCCTACAGAAAAAGATGAGTTGAGAGATTGGATTGATTATGCTTGGGCTGGCGGGAGAGAGGGAAGAAAACAAATAGACCGTTTCATTTTATCTGTATCTCAACATTTGAAGCCTGGTGGACGATTGCTGCTTGTTCAGTCAACGCTTTCCAATGTAAACGAAACTATGACAAAGTTACAGAAACATGGATTTATCGCAAAGATAATTGGAGAACGTAAAGTCGCCTTCGAAACCATAACGCTGATTAAAGCCGAGAAACCAAGAGAAATTAGACAAAAACCACAAAACTTTTGAACCAAAAAAACAACATTGAAAGAGGAGAATTGTGGTGTAGGTTTTGCCGAGAAAAACTAGACTAGGCTCCAGAGTCTTAAAGGCGGTTTCATCACCGCTGAGGCTGGAAATTCTGAGGCTACTTTATGAACGGGGACCGATGTCTTACACTGAAATCATGAACTTTATGAAGCTGAACCCCATCAGAGCCTCAGGCAGATTTGCATACCATTTAAAAACGCTTCTAGGCATGGACTTGATTGAGCCAAATGTCGAATCCAAGAAGTATGGATTAACAAATTTAGGTAAAGCCGTTATTGAATTCGCTGATCAACTCGACGAAAATGCCTATAAAAAAATACTCCTCGTCCGCACATCACGTTTCGCAATAGAAAACTTCGACGGGAACAAAATAGCCGAATCCCTCATCAGAGAAGCCGATGTTCCAATAGACATGGCGCAAAGAATCGCAAGAGAAACCGAAAAACGCTTGCTGAAGCTCGACATCAAGTATCTCACAGCGCCACTTATAAGAGAGTTTGTGAATGCGATACTCATTGAACGCGGTTTAGAAGAGTATAGGCATAAGCTTACCCGCCTCGGTTTTCCCGTTTACGATGTGACTCAGCTAATAAAGGCTATGGGTGCTAAATCCGCAGATATTGAAGCAGTCCATGCAGTTGCTGGGAACCGCGT
>JAWBOR010000033.1:11423-14527 GCA_038826015.1 Bathyarchaeia archaeon | reverse complement strand
CTCGAGGTTGAAAGAAATCTATATCTGGGATTCTGTTCGTCTGGATGATCCTTTTATTCTCTATATTCTTGAATGGCTGAACTATCTGAAAAAGCATGGCCATCAAGGTAGAGTATGGGAAATCTCGAGGCAGCGAGCATGGCAGATAATGAGAAGACTTGGGATAATGAACCACACCCAGCGCCATTTCAGAGCGTCGCAATTAGCAGATGTCCTAGATCCTTTCGAACTCAAGGAGGCACTGCACCGAGAAACCATACCAGTCGAATATGTCCATCGCGCAGAAAGTCGAAAGCTTGCAAAAGAAGAGCAAGCAGACAGAATCTGGTCCGGCCAATATTGAACTAAATCATGCCATTATAGCAGGAGATCAACTCCAGAGAAACAATATCGACATGATTTGGTTGAGAAACGACGCGAACATTAGAGATACGATCTACTTTGTGATATTTGCTATTCTTTAGCTTGTACAATATTAGGAAAGAATTGACTTAGACTTTTAAAGTTTTTTAGTATCTTGCGCATATTTTCTAATAAAGATAAGTAGTTGTCTGCAAAACAGGTGTGGAATGTTGCAGGGGCAACTAGAATCTGATTTCGAGCAAGTCTGTTCCGACAAGTCTTTTCTCGTATTTATTGATCACCAACTTAATGAGCCAAATGGTTATCTTCGCAGCCTTCCCTTTGTGACAAGACTTTCAGGGGGAAAGGTAAAACGAGTTGTTGTTTGGGAACCAGGTAGAAATTGCAACAAACCATTAGATTTGTCTCTGGATGGTATCGATTTCGTGCATCCTCGAGACTTCTCACCGATTAATGTTCTTCATTGTGTTATAGCAAACGATGAAAAAGAGCGCATTTTTGGTTATGTTGATAAGTTCGTGGAATTCGCAGTCCCATCGATATTCATACTCAGTCATGGATCTTTCACTCCAAAAGCTTGGGAACACTCTGGGAAACCACTGGATTCCAAGACGTCAATACCTCCACGTCATTTCGAAACTGAACTGAATCGTTACCTTGACAGAACACGACTTACTGAATTTCAGCTTTTAGAAACCAAAAACCTAGCCTTCACAGAGGTTTGTTGTTTTCATTCATTAATTAAGTCTGAACGAGTTAGGACGCTGGTAGATCTATTTGACTTTAAAGACGATATACTTACAATATCTCCAATATGGGATTGGGCTACTAACCTTCTAAAACTTCTGAAGGAGAATACTGTGGCAAATATACATGCATTTGTATTCAACGCATTGAGACCGTTGATCGAGAGAAACAAAGATGTGTCAAAAGTATCTAATTGTTTTGAATCATTCATAAGACAATGCAATTATGATTCTGAGATTCTTGCAAAAATAAGGCACATTGGTCTGAAAAAAAATTTTGGCAAATACAAGGATCTTTTGAGGGAATCCTATGGAAGCATTTTTGGAAAATTCCTGAATATTCAAATGGAGAGATTAAAGTGCCAATAGATATTCTAGATCAACCTCGCGGAGGCATCTTAGAAACTGTAGTACTATACCTAAAGGAAAACAAAGATGCCTGTTCAGAAGATTTGCTAATTGACAAAATGACAGGATCAATTGAAGGCAAGAGCTACATCGCTAGATATGTTATAGATCTTCTCGAAGCAGTTGGAATAATTCAAGTTAGGAACGAGGAAATACATCTTGAGCAATGTCCAGTTCTGGAAAGATGGACCGATACAACCAAGCCATTTGACATATACTTCAAGATCGAACTTCTGTCGAAAATTTCCCAATCCAAAGATCCTTATATAGGATACTTCGGCGATGCTCTTCGACTTCTTTTTGATCTAGGCTTGTTTGAACGCTCAAAACTTGAAGAGTCTCTAAGAGAAGCTAGGAAAAATAGAGGAATCCCTGTATCTCCAGGGGAGGAACTTGGAGGTAAAATACAATTCTGTGAAGCATTTCTTAGATACTTTAACATGCTTCAAAAAGTGGTTAACAGTTACAGCATTCATGTGCCAAGAATTATTTTGACTACTACAATATCTCTTGCACTTGAGGATATCGACAAACCAAGTGTTAAAATATATTCTGAATTGCTTAATCACATAGACAGAAACTACCTCCCTGTTCTGAATAGAAAAGAGAATCGCATTCTTAAGTCAATTTATGCGGCTTTGAACAATCAAACACTTATGAGCTCTTTCAGATTTGCCTACGTCCCCGATGGTGGCCAAACTGTGACATTGAACAATAAGGAGTATAACTCAATTATTTTTGGGTGATTAGTCTGTACACTAGGTGCTATGATTTAGAGAACATAAAAAAGGTCTTCAAGATCGAATGCTTTCAGAAGGATCAGCAGATATTCCAGGGGACACACTATTCTCTAAACCTTGCCTTCAAAGATCCTCAGCGCCGGGAACTCCAAATGATGGAAGATGCTTTGGCGGAGTCTCAGTGGGGAACTGGGATTGATGAGAGACGTCAAAACGGCGATTTCATTCGTCCTTTTGTTATCTGGGGCGCTTCTGGAACTGGTAAGACCGAATTATGCAGATGGTTAGAACTCAATATTCCATTGTACAACTCTGATTATGAAACAAAAAGAATAACCAAGAGAGACTTGGCGATGGGCGGGGTTCTCGGTGTCGCCAAATCACTAAGCGGCGAGGAGATTGATCTTGCTGACAGGTTGCTTTCTAGACACGGTGGCAGCGGTGTGGAAGACGTTGCCGTGTTCTCTATAGGAAATATGATTGCTAAGGGAAAGATAGATATAGAAGCTGAAAACAAGGATGATGCCCTAAGAATCCTTAAAACTCATATTAGAAGTAATATTGAAAAACGCATCAAACTTGTAAAAGAAGCTGAAGACATATCACGAATCGAAACAACACTGCAATTTATAACTCAGAAGGACCTTGATCTTCTATCTTATTACAACATCAGTTTGGATCTGAGTAAAGTCAATCGTGAACTATATCGGGCACTCACACAATTTGTTGCAAACACAGATGATGTGAAGAAACTCATTTTTGACTTCATTAAGAAGCGAAATGATGAGGGCAAGATACCTGTTCTTATTTTCGATGATGTGACCCATTTAGGTGATCTAGTGGATGA
>JAWBOR010000033.1:0-11413 GCA_038826015.1 Bathyarchaeia archaeon | reverse complement strand
AATAACCGATATCTCAGGTGGAGAAGAAAACTACGTTTGTGATTTTGTAATCGGCACAACAACAGAGTTTTATCTTTCAAAATTCAAGGATGCACTTGCATCAACAGCTAGAGCACGTATATATGAAATCAAGCTTAGCCCTGATGAAACCGAAAACATGCAAAACGCCAATTGGTTACTTGGCGAAAATGGATTAGGGCATTTTCTCCATTTCATACTTCGCCACCTTAAATGTGTAAGGAATTGCACTAATTGCCCTGAATGCAATGAAGGCCCATTTCTGGAAGAAGGATACAACTACTACCCATTTACCAAGACATTCTTAACAAATCTTTACTACAGGTTGATTCGCGAAAAAGATGCACCAACGCGAAGAGGCATCAAGGTATCTGTGACTCCTCGGTTTATCATTCAAGTTCTTAGAAACACTCTCAGTAAATTTGTGGAAGAATCTAGACCGCCAAGTTGCTACGTGGATGATTCCTTGATATTTGAAACTACAGATTTCTTTTCTCTTTCAAGACAAGAAAAGGAGAAGTTCCAAGATTTTCTACGAACAACTTGGTGGTATGGAAATCACTCCAAGGATGGAAATGAAATCTCGGTTGAAACAAAAACAATCCAGAAACTTGGTATTATAGTTCCTCCACAGTTTGATGGAAAAACTAAGATCAAAGTGACAGTTTCTCCCTTGCGCCGACAAATTCAGATAGTGTCGGGTCCCATTTCTCCTGATGACGTGAATTTGAGAGCAAACATAACCGGTTGGTGTAAAGGTGAAGGAAGTCAGATCGCTCTTGGTCCCGTGGCCGAAGGATTCAACGAGGTCATAAAGTACTTAGAAGACCTAAGCGGATCGAACAATTTCAGAAATGTGATGAATGTTAGATCATCAAGAGACGGCGAAAGTATAGAATTTGCCCCACCTGGACAAAGGAGGGCTCACTTTTGGATAGGCGAACTTAAAGGTGACGCGCTACAAATCTATGTAATGAGCAAACACAAAGAGAGTGTTTTGAAACAGTTCCGAGAAAAAGGGATGCTCATCCTAAGTTTAGATGAGGATGACTTCTTCAGGCTCTACAAGATTGGATCCAAGGTATCATCTGATGTCGAAAAACTTAGGTACTTAGAAGAAATTCTTTTCGCAAGACGTGATGATCTATATGATGTTCTGACAAAGCAGAAGTCAGGAATAAGATATGAGCTTGAGAAGCAATTGGGATCATCACCTGAAGCATTTGTATTATCGGCTTATATATTTTTCAACAAGCTACTCAAGAGCCAAATTGTCTTGAAGGACATTAAAGAAGTTGATCAAGTGAAGGAATTATTCTATCAAGAAATTGATCTTGGAGAAAGCGATTGGTCAGGTGATCTAGGGAACATGATAGAAAAAATCCGAACTAAGTATTTCGGGGTTGTTGAAGACCTATTTCATTCTTTCTATTCATTAAGAGGCGATGGAACGATAATTGATTATCCACTTCTCCAAAAAACCTGGTCAATATTAAAAAATGAGCTTTACAAACCTATTGTAAATGTTGTTGCGGTTAGCGACAGTTTTATATTGCCTAAGTCGCGCATGAGACTGAACGAACTTGTTTCTGTCTTAAAAAATGCAGAAGCAAGTGTTAGAAAATATTCTAAGAATTATGATGATGAAACTGCAAAACAGAAGATAAGAGACTTGCGCAAAATCGTTGCTCAAATCTCAGAAAAAGATCGATTAGTAAAATCTCTTACACTATTAAGAAACAAGCTTCGTGATTCTGAAACTGATATTTCTGAATTTGATTCGCTAGTTACCGAAATTAAAAATCTCGAAAACCAGAAAGAAATCGTTGAGAAGTTGGATGCTGTGTCAAAAAAAATGAACAGAGTTAAAGACGACATTGACAAAGCAGGTCTCCTAGTAGTTTTGCACAACTTAGGAAAGTTGAAAGTTTTTGGAACAGTGCGAAAGCTTAATGAGATTATAAGTAAATTGGAAGAAGAAACAAGCGCAGCTCTAGATTTGGAATTTGAGAATCTTAAGACGCAATACCTAGCATTTCTTGAACTTGAAAAGGTGTTTTAGGATGGAGACATTAGTAGAACGCGTCGAGAGTTTGATTGAAAAGATAGACCAAAAGGCGAAAGTTAATGAAAAAACCCAGCAATTAAGGGGTCTTGTTGGTGATTTTATTCTTGTTAACAAAGAGTTGAGCAATGTAGTCTTGGCTAGCCACTTCGTAATGACAGTTAGCAAAGACACTTCACTGAATACTGCTTTCAATAAATTACGCTCGGAGTACCAGGATTTGAGAAATGCACTTGTTGATTTATGGGGAGAACATCCCGAAAGAATCGATACTTCAGAACCAGCAGAATTTAAAGAACCGCTTTCCCAACTACTGAAGGACTGCCAAGAACTAGAGACGAAGATGCTTAATGTTCTGCGTCGTATGCAACAAGAAACTAGTTCTTTGTGCTCCTTAGCAAAGAGTTTTTCCATAATACCTGATATAGAGATAAATCTGAAAGCTTTCGAGGACGCAAAAAATTTCCTCGAAAACGCTGGACATGATACGAATAGCATTGTGCAGTTCTTGAGAGAGAGCAGAGATGGTTATAACGAACGAATCAAAACATGGAACTCGATAGCAGAGATCGTTGAAAAGCAAAAAAAGAAACTTGATCTCCAAAATATAAAAGGAGGAAAACTTTCTAAAAAAACAATCGACTTCCTGAGTCGATTCATCAATAATAGAGGAGAGATAGATTTTGACTCTCTAAACCCTGAAGTTGTTGATGAATTGAAATCAAAATTTCCCGAATTAAGCAAAAAATTGAGAGTGATAATACATTGAATGTAGAAGAACACATGTTGAATCTTCTTGCAATAATTGTTAGCAAGTGTAGAGAGAATTGGGCGAACTCGGGAGATTGCTCCTCAAGTAGAAATATCGTGGAAGACGCTGTATTTGAGGAAATGAAGCAAAAATACGCAATTGATGATGGAGTTACTTGGTCTAATTTCAGAGATAAAATCCAAAATGATAAAATCAAACAAGACCTGCAGCAAATACACGAAAATTTCGAAAAGGACCTTCAAAAACTCTCAGAAATGGAATTCATAAAAATCAATGATGATAAAATCACATGTCTCATTTCATTTGATAGATTAATAGAAGATATCCTCCTATATGATGCAATGCAGAAGAAGGAAGCCCTTGACCAAATCCGAGACTTCTTTAAAGGTTCGCCTTCACAATTGCTTGACTTTCTGGAATATTCAGGGCTTATTACCATCAATGGAGATAAGATTGAATCGAGATTGGCGAACATCAAAGACATTATTTCTGATGATGTTTTGACTTTTATCGAAGAAGGAGATGCACTGCAGATTAGATATGGCTTATATGAATCTTCAATGAGTGGTTCAGATTTGTTTGCAGGACTAAGACTAGATAACGATCCTTTTAGGTTTAAAATTGAATATGGCCTGCGGATACTAATGAAGGAGAGGTTCCTTCTTCCACTGACAATGGGAAGTGACATCCGTGATTGGGAGTTTCGCAGTAGGATTGCAGAGACAGTTAGGCTGCTGTATAAACTTAGGCAACGCTTTGAGGAACATTATTCATATCGCAACTCTCCAAGACTGACTAGAAGCGTTAAGCTAGAAATAAGAGGCAGAAAATTTCCTAGACGAACCACTTTTCTTTCCAGATCCTTAGAAGACATCAAAAACTGGATACAGTCTAGTGGATCATGGACTAGTTATGCGAAGTCATGGGTTGATCTGTCATCTATTTTTCTAAAGTCACTAGAGCAAACAGGTTTTGATATGATCAGTGATTTTCAGGACAGATGTTTCAAAAAGATCTTTGCGCATCTAGCAGACCCACAGAGCAGTTTAGAGGGTATTGTGATATCTGCTGGCACTGGCATGGGAAAAACCCTTTCTTATATGAACCCACTATTGCTTTACGTATTATTCGAAAAAACAGAGAAACGCATTAAAGGAACAAAGGCCATTTGTACTTATCCTAGGATAAAATTAGCTGAAAATCAAATAGAAGGTTTTATCAAGTGTATTTATCAGCTTAACAAGCATATAGATCCAGATAAACCTAGAATAACTATAGGTATTGAATACACTGGAACACCTTATCACCGTTCCAGTTTCGGAAATGAACCAAAAAACGGTACTTTGTTTGAATCTATTAGCAGACTATGGGAATTCAATGAAGATAAGAATGCTTATGTATGTCCCTACGCACGCTGTCCTCAATGCAACGGTCCATTGTATATTGAACGCAGTTCAGATTTTTCTCAAAAAGTACCTCTAAAATGCCTTAATCCTAAATGCAATTCAACTGTCGACTTTGTAGAATACTGCAAAGACGACATTGCGTCACAACCTCCAGATATACTGATCATCACCACTGAGTCGCTTGCACGCAGATTATACACTCCCTCTTTTCAGAGACTCTTTGGTGTTGGCGAGTTTTGTACTCCGAGACTTGTTATGATCGATGAAATACACCTACATACTTCTCTTAAAGGTTCGCAAGTCGCATACCTCATCAGAAGACTGCTCCAAAGAATAAGATTAGGGTTGCAAGAATCGCTGCACCCATATGGAGAACCGATAGTTCTAGGACTAAGTGCAACAATCGGGCAACCAATAGAGTTTTTTAGCGACTTAACAGGCATTCCTGAACACAAAATCGAAGTAGAGGCACCTACTGATGATGAACTTGAGAAGAGCGGAGTTGAGTATTTTGTCTTTGTCAAGCCAGAAATCGGAGAAAACATAGCGATGCTCTCAACACTCATCCAAACATGTATGTGTGTTCTTCATAACATGCCCCAATCTCAGGATTTCCCAAGGACTAATTATAAGTCTCTAGGTTTCGTTGATTCTCTCGATCTAGTCAGAAGATGGCAACGCACCCTCGACGATGCAGAGAGGGAACAGAAACTGTACACGCTTCGCGACCCGGAAAGAATAAAATCTGAGGCTAAAGTCAGAAATTATTTTGGTTATGCAAATCCGAAATGCTCCGATTGCGCAACAACCGTCAATAGGAATTGTGTTCACTTTAAAGAGGGTGAATGTTGGTGGTTCATGAGATTCGGAAACTCGCAGACGAATCCTCTAAGGGTGAAATACAAAACCGGAGGAGACGGTCACGTCCCAAGGGAATATGATCTTGTTGTAACAACCTCAGCAATGGAAGTTGGTTACGATGACCCTGATATAATGTGTATCATACAATATCAATCGCCTATGAATGTCGCAAGTTTCACTCAGAGAAAAGGACGAGCAGGAAGAGGCATAAGGAACCGACCCATTTCTGTTGCAGTTCTTAGTCCCTATCGAACCAAGGATGTTTACTACTACAGGAATCATCACATTTTGATTGAACCTACATTCGAAAGACTACCCCTAAACATTGATAACAAATCGATAAGAAAGATTCATGGATTCTACTCAATATTAGATCTTCTGGCCTTCAAAAGAATTACAAGCAAATCTGTCAATACTGAAATAACCGATGGTATTAGCGCTCAAGAACTGTATGAGGTGATTAGGCACCCTAGATACGCTGAAAATTATCTAAAAAGACTTTTCAACTATCCAGATCCAACCGACTTTGAAAAGGAACTTAAAGAAATATTGGCGTTGCTTAAGGAGTTTGCCGAAAGACTTGAATCCGTTGAAGTAGGAAAAGAAGTAGAACCTAACAAGATACTTGATGACTACCTGCCTGCAAATCTATTCTCAAGCATTAACCTGCCCACCGTAGACATTTATGAATACAACGTCTATGATGACAATGAGGAGTGGAGAAAGAGTTGGAAGAACGGTTGCTCGCAATATCCAAATAGACCTGAGGGTTTTGTAGAGATCCTTGAATCTTGGGAACGTGGTAGGCCCTGCCCGCAGAAATATTCAACATGTGCTCAACATCGTTCATGTAGACCCAAGGATCTTGAGGCAGACCTTGATGTCAATCTCGCTTTGCTTGAAGCATCAATAGCAAATGTAACCTTCAGGTGGGGAAGAACGGCTTTTTGGATCCCGCCTTACGATGCGAATCAAGAGACGACTACTTCTCTGAGACAAATGGATATCAGCAATAATTGGATTGCCCGTTCAAAGTATAAGGGTAAAAATTCATTTGAGGTTCGCGGCAAACTAGTTCCAAAAACACTAAGAGATTTGGTTCCTCGGATCAGTAATGGCACTCAAGAAAATCTTTTCGTGATAAGACCTGACATAATAAGAGAGGTCAAGTTTCTCACCCCTGATACAGAAGTCTCGCACTGGATATATTGCTTTGATCATGATAAGATCTACGCAGGAGCACAATCAGTGGATTTTATTCGTGATCATAAAAGCAAAGCAGAAAGACATCACTATGACACGATTACTGAAAGAACCACAAGTTATCCATTTCTATTCTACGATGTTGATCTACGAACAGACCTTCTAACGCAAGGTAGATTTAAGAAAAACGACTTTACGTCAGATTTTGAGACAGGGAGATACCTAGGAATCTACTCAGACCTATTTCATGAAATCTACTTTGCAAACAAAGACACCGGCGAGTATTTAGGAGTGCGCAAGAGTGTCATAGGATCAACGTGCACAATATCAACAAGAAGATCCAGAATTGAAAGATGCTATGGTTTTGTACAAGATAACCAAAATATAGCATTAGGATATGGCATGAACACCGACGGAATTGATATATGGATCCGCCCTGGCATGTTCAGACCCGAAGATATAGAGCATGATTATCCCGAAATCTTCGGCGCACTGAAAACCAATTTCTTCAAATTTGAGGTTCTCAATGAAAACAAGAAACCTGGGGGGCGTAACAGTTTTGTCGTTAACGCGTTTCTCAACACTTATGTGGTATGTGTGACACGGAACAAAATTAGATCCGAAGACTGGATTAGCTACTGTGATGGTGGATGTGCCGACATCACACTGCAAAAGAAATTCCAGAAAACCCTTGATTCGTTTTTTACCATCAACTCTAGAACTAAAAATGAAGTAATCAAACTTCTCAAAGATGCCGACTTTCTAAGAACAGTTGCTCTAAAGCATAAAGCGATTCTGGAGGAACATGACAAGAAGCTTATTCATAGATATCTTGAAGACACCTTCAATCATTCTCTTAAGCACGCTCTTAAGAGCGCCTTCTTGATACTAGGGGGATTTGAATCAGAAAGGGATATTGGTGGTTGGACCTATCTCAATTTTGACTACCCTAACTTCCCTAAACATATCTACATTTTTGAACACGGAATGTATGGAACAGGCGCCTTCCGAAGCATATACCAAAGGTTCACTAAAAATCCGCAGAAGCTTTGGAATCTCATCGAAGAATATCTTACAGGATGTCCGACGTCTGATGAAGAGGATTTTCTGAAGGAGATCTTGAAACTCAATAGTTCTGATCTAGCAAAACTCTCTGAAATGATTAATAAAATTGTTTCAAGCACAAAATTCCTAGATAGAAGAAAAAATATTCGAGAATTACTAGATTTTTTCAGGAAACGTTACTCCATGGAGTTGAGGGATGAGGATGTGAGAGCTCTTGCAAGAGTATTTGCACGGCCTCTGGAGCTTGAAAATACTAAGATCGAAAATTTCATTCTCTACAAGGAATTAAATGTTGATTTTTATGGCAATGCAAAAAATTCTTACCAACGTGAATTGACCTTGGAAGAGATTCAAGAAGCATGTTTCAGTGTTTTGGTCAAAAAAAATGACCAAGCAATTATGCCAACTTGGAGTACCTTCTTTGATTTACTTAAGAACCGAGTGACCTCTGAAGCCGATCTCTTCAAACAAGACATTCGTAATACACTAGAAAAAACTAAAGGAATGAGGAAATTCTTAAGTGAGATTAGCCTGAAAGAACTCGAAAAAATTCATGAACTTGCTGAAGAGGAACAGATAGCTGAAGTTGCCCAAAAGCTTGGCAGTGATTTTACGGAATCTGACGTCAAAAAAATTGTTAGGATAATATTTGATGAACTCGATGACGTTCCCATGTTTGTCTACTACCACGCAACCAACTCGCACTCTGAATTTCCTGAAGACAAACTTCACAATTCATTAGCCAAGGGTTTGCTGCGAGAAGAATTAGAAAAAAGATTGCTCAATACTTGCGTTGATGCATGTCCATCCTGTCTGCAGACCCAGTGCGAGATAGACTTTGATCTAAGAAGCAAACTTTTGCTCAGTAGAAGATTATTGAAGAAAACAGTCAACAAACTCAAAGATAGATATACAGTAGATGCGGATAGTTGTGATTACAGTTATCTAAGAGAAAAGATACTCCAAGGATTAGCAGAGAAGTTCGAGTTTTACATAAAATATTCTTTATCAAAGTCAACTGATATTGCTAAACTGGTAAGCGAATTGGTACGACAAGAAATCTATAAAGATGGAAAGAAGTACAGTATCTTCGTAAACAAGAGCGGTTACAAAGAAATCTCTTTGAAAGAGGCCAATGTAATTTACGAAATCGGGTTTAGGCTCATGGAGAAATCAACATGAATCATAGATTTTTGCTAAACTATCCGCAGAGTGAAAGAATTTCAAATAGTGTGCTTGATTTCTTTCTGGCAGAACTTACGTATGCCCGTTCAACTTCTGACCATGAGTTGTGGATCGTTAGTCCATGGATCACTGATAGCAACTTCGACCTTTCGTACCGTGGAGAATTTGACGACATATGGCCCGGTTTCACAAAGTCCTCAATCTCGTTTAGTTACATTCTTAAGAAATTCATTGACTATGGCTCAACAATAAACTTCGTATTAAGACCGCCACATATTCTTGTACCGCTATCTAATTTGTTAGCTTTTTTGGATACAAGCGAAAAACTAGCACAGATGGAAAAGTCTTTTGACGAACTTTCTAGGTTGCTAGGACAGATAAGGTGCCTTAGTTCTGATCAAAGGAAAAAGAAGACGGAGATTGACAAAACATTCGGCGAACTGTATTCCAATGCCAGCGGACTGAGGTTCCTACTTGATGGACTAAGAACAGCAGCAAGGGGGCAATCTGACGTTCTTGCATTTATTCAGGATGTTAAGAACTATAGTTCAGAACAAGTCCAAATCTTTTACAACTATAAACTGCACGCAAAGATTCTTCTAGGCAAGTTCGGTGGTTTCTTTGGATCTGCAAACATAACCCACAGTGGTCTGAATTACAACGATGAATTATTTGCCTTTGTCAACGATGAAGAAAGTGTTCATGAATTGCTGGAAATAGCAAGAAAACTGGCGTACTCAGAAGATGACTGGTGGAAGAGAAAAGCAACAAGATATTCCATTAGTTATGAATACAAAAGGCAATTGGGTGGCGAATCTTTCTTGCTGAAAGTTAGATCTAAAGAATTTCCAGAAGAACTACATGAAGTGCTGGAAATACTCGGTATAAGTTTATAGTGATATTTTGCAATAATAGGAGGTGAATTACATGTCAGAAACCTCAAAATTTCCAGAAAGAGTGGATCTGAGTTATCAAGGATGTAAAGCAGTTAAATCAAGAAAAACAGGTGAAGACCTGCTTGTTATTGAAGCAAGAGATCCAAAGACGGGAACAGAATATTCATTATGGATAAGAAGAGATATCTTGGGTCAGTTGTTAAGCGAAATTGGTCTAATGCTCGATAATCTCTATAGCACTAGTTAAGCATATTGAGAAAATAGAACGTTTATATGCACATTAACATAACCATTTTGAAAAAGAGAATCGTTTAAATCATCCTAGATATTCCATGATAGATTTGACCGACGGAGTCGCATTTTTGATAATTTTGCAGAGATCTCCATATCCCCGACTTCTCACTATCTCGAACCTATTATCCCAAAGATCTCTAAGCGTTCTTCTGTACTTGCTACCTGCAATGACAACTATCTTGTCATAATTGCCGAGGATTTCTCTCAATTTTTTTTCTATCTGTGGTCTTATTATTTCTATATCCTCTTGAGTCTTCAGAAATTTTTCATATCCCTCGATGACATCATTTGGAAAAATCAAGCCATGTTTCGCAGAAATTATTACATAGTCAAATTCCATTGCTTGGCAGTAAGCCTTCACTAATTTGAACAACCTTCCTTGGTACATTTCTTTTGCAACTCTCTTTGTGGAATTAGTGTAGCCAATCTTCTTCTTTGTGCACTCTGTTATTACCAAAACTCTGTCACCTTTTTTGATGGTTGATAATACCGATGTTTTTTCTTTCTTACTCATGAAGTTGGACCAAAGTTGAGGGTTCCTTGTTACGTTATGGAACACATACGTATTGTGAAAACCGCGACGCCTATTTCGGTTATTCCCTCGGAAAATGATCACTTCGATACCTATTTCCTTACATACAGGACATTTGCATAATTTCCATGGTTTATCTTCAAGAGTCCTCCTGTATAGGTTGTTAATGTCAGGTCCATATCCTAGAATGCTGCTAAGTCTGGAAAGTGTGGACAATATATCTTCAACGTCAGCATTTCCTTTGTCATAACCTCTGAGTTTATCCAAGCATTCTTGCTCCAACTTCTGCATTTCGATTAGATCTTGACTTTCGGTAGGAGTTGTTTTTGACTTTGTTCTTCTACTTACAAAGGGTATTCTAATAGCAGTGTATCCTCTTCCTTCAGGCACAAGGTAGTTGAGTTGAGAGGAAGGAGAGGATAGCCAAGCTTTGCGAAGATAAGATGCTGAATCAAAACTGACGCTGATCCCCAAGTTCTCTAGCTCAACAAACTTCGGGAATAACGCGGGCCTAGCTAGGCCAAAGAAGTGAAGGCGTTCTGGAATCTTTCGTGAGTTTTTGATCTCAACAATTAGTTCTTCAACTAATTTGGTGATAAAAGATGTTGGCGATCTGGCTAATCCACCAAAGGCAAGATATTCTGCTCCTAGATCAACGTAATCTCTATACATTCTTACATAATCATGAACGTTCCATCCCTGAATTGCCAAAAAAAGATCAAAATCCTTTCTGAAATTCTTTGACCATTCTTCATACGCCTTAATACCATTTTTGTACGTGATTCTCATTCTTTCATTTTTTTCTTTCTCAAATTGTGTAACTACCAAGTGATCTACTGAGACGCCATAGGTGAACCCCAGATCCCTGTAGTAAGTCAATATCTCAATAGGATCAAATGGAGGTACCTTGTCTTTTACGTAACCAAATGCCCCACAATCTCCCAGGATCTCGATGTTCTTTGGGAGTCGCAAAGCGCTATGAATTCCTTCAGTTTTGGCTTTAAGGTACTTTCTCTTGTCGTTTTCTATTGTTATTCGCGATACGAGAAGACCATCAAAAGGAATTTTGTCAACTCCAAATATCTCCCACATATAAACATCAGTATGTGCTGGCTC
>JAWBOR010000032.1:0-15499 GCA_038826015.1 Bathyarchaeia archaeon | reverse complement strand
TGCAAAATTTCAAGAATTTGCCCGCGAAGAGCACCAGCTATTTTTTCTTTTGAAAGATTTGGATATTTGGCTGGAGCAACCCTTTTATGTGTGGAAGCTTGAAAAGTCGGCGCTCCTCGGCCGCGTCTTTGCACACGTATTCTTTTACCCATTTTTCCATTCTCCTATATTACAGTATACCTATTTTGATAGCGACATCTGTGGCATTATATTCAGGTTCCAACTTAACAAAGGCTTTTTTGTTTCCTTTCACTGTATTCATAACATTGACATCTTTAACCTTGACCTGATATAATTCTTCAACTGCTCTTTTTATATCGTACTTAGTGGCTTTACGGTTTACAATGAATACGAGTTTGTTTTCTTTTTCTATCACGCGACTTGCAACTTCACTCATAAGAGGATATAAGATGATTTCTTGTGCCTCCATTAATCTAGTCGCCTCCATCTAGCTTTCTAAGTTCTTCTATACTTGAGCTCGCCCATACCGTAAGTCTTCCAGGATGAGTCCCGGGAGCGAGCAGCTCGGGGTTCAAATCCTTCACATAAGCAACATCTACCCCGGGAAGGTTGCGAGCTGCCTCAAGAACTCCATCGTTCTTTGAAATGACAATTAAAGGTCCCACAGCCGTCTTCTTTTTTCTCCCACGCGTCTTTCCTTTTCCAGAACGGATTTTTATACTTTCTTCAACTCTGTATACATCAGGCCAAATACCTAAGTTAACAAAAGCGTCTCTTAAATCCCTAGTTTTCTTTACACTTTGTATTTCATCGGTTACGACTAAGGGAAAATCAGGCACATCATCGATCGCGTGACCTCGGTTGGATACGATTTCTTTAGAACCTGTCGCAGCAATAGCAGAGAGCAAAGCCAGATGTTTTTCTTTTTTTGGAATCTTTTTTTCAATTTTCTTCTCGACAACTGGAGGATGCGCTAATCTTCCACCAACTGTCCCAGGTGCAAAAGCAGCCCTTCTCATCTCTCTTAGTCTAGGAACCCTAGATATATGATGTCCAACCCCCCAAGACTCGGCGCTTGTTCTTTTTCCCGCAAACTCATCTCTCCCCTGTGGTTGGATGCGATGTGACTGAATCGCTACCACGGCCTTTTTTATGATGTCAGGTCTAAAAGATGTCTTGAACACTTCGGGAACGCGAATTTTCCCAACAGCTTTTCCTTCAAGATTAAAAACTTTCGCAGAAACTTTGCCCATAAGTCTCATTTCTCCTATCATATGCCTTGGGGTGACATCCGAGACAGGTAGGTAATCTGAACGGGAGTTTCACTAACTCTCTTTGGAATGCGAGCTGAGCATCTCAGTCTGATTAAACGTTTTGCAGGTCCAGGAACGCTTCCACTTAGCATAATATATGTGCCCTTCACTGGACCATAGCGGAGGAATCCTCCTTCAGGAGTGATTTCGCTTCCGTCTTTGCCGATTTTTATGATACGTTTGTTGTATTCGGTTCTTTGATGATAACCCATTTGACCAGCTCGTGGGACTGTGTAAAGAATTCTGCCTGGTCCCCACGGTCCTAAAGTAGCTACGCCTCTTTTCGTCTTCCGTCCTTTATCCTGAAGAATTCTTACCCCCCATCTTTTAACAGGTCCCTGCCAGCCTTTTCCTTTGGTTACAGATATAACATCCACAAATTGCCCGTCTTTAAAGATTTCTTCGGCAGATACGGTTTTACCGAGAAGGCTCTTAACATAATCAAACTGTTCCTTAATCGTGCCTCCGCCGATTTTGATCTCCATAATATCTGGTTTCTTCTTTGAAACACTTGTTAATCTTGGCTGTGTAGACGCCAAAACTCGAAATTCAATTATTCTTTCAAGATTTTCCTCAATCTTCTTAAGATTCATCTCAGACTTGGGCTTTGCAGGCGTTCCAGCGATCCTCCCGAGATCTTTCGGCAATAGATCGGTCCATGCTTCTGTGAAAGTTTTTAACCCGTTATTATCCTTGATGTATGATCTAACGGCGACTATGTTCATTGGAGGCGCATCTATGATAGTAACAGGATGAGCAACCTCTTTACCAAAGTTAGGTGAGCCAGGCTTATCTTCAATAATAAAGACGTAGCTCATACCGGCCTTATAACCAGCGAAGCCCAGCAGAATGGGGCCTTTCTCAGTCTCAGGCCAAAAACGTATCCTACCAATTGAGCGTGAAGCCCGTCCTCTAGGCAGATAAGATAACGAACCTCTTTTTGGGGCGTGTTTCTTTCTATGTCCCACAGGTATTAAATCCCCTTTTTTAGTTGTAGCTATTATCTTTCTCCACAATAACAAAGAAGAGTTATAAACATTATGTTAATGTCATAGTTTAAAGTTTAAAAATTAATGATAAAAATAATCCTGTAGTATTCATTCCACAGTTGTTAGCAGGTTTAAAGCTGCTAAAGTGGCGTAAACTGCTTCTTCTGTTCGCACAGTTTCTGTTGCTTGTTTCGGTATAACATTAATAACAAAATCGGCCACATCACTTAGTTTTAGTTTTTCTTTGCTTACAATATCGTGAAGCCCTTCTGTTGGAGACCCGAAGGCTATGAGAACGTTCTCAGATTCTTTCCAAGCCTTTAAAAGGTCATCAGCAACCTTCGTGAAAAGTTTTCCATGTCTCGAAGTCGCTATGACAAGATCAAAAGTTTTTTCCTTAATGATGCGCCCTAAAGAAGATTTTGAGATAGTCACTTTATAACCCCAGTAAACTTCAATCTCTTCTGGTTTAGCCGTATCAGCCTTCGGATGTTTTCCATCAACGATGATCTTAACAGTGACACGGGTATTCAGTGGAATAATTACATTTGGCACGGGAATGGGGTGCTCAACACCAATTTCTACAAAAATCCCTTTTGTATTGCTTCCTACGACTACGCCTTCCCGGTACTCACCGACTTTCAAGTCTTTCTTTCTATTCTGTGTTGGATGATGAGGGGTTCGTAGCGGAGGAAGAACCCCTGCGTAACGTAGTTCCGGTTTAATCTTAAAGAGGAATTTCCGTAAATATTGCGGTGTCTCCATGTAAGATAGAATCGTGGCAATAAGGTCGGCTTCTCTACTTTGATCTTCGCCGAGACGATCAGGGAAAATTATAACTTCATCTATACGAAATATAGCTAAAGCCCTACCTATCAAACCTATTTTGAAAGTTTTCTCTCTTAAATGTGGAACATCCGAAACTAGCGATGCTGGAATCGCTACTGAAAGCTTAGGAAATCGCTTTAAGGGAAGCCCTTCCATCGTCGTCATCACTTTCTCATTGATTTTTAAATTTTAGAAGAGCAAAATAAAAAAACGGTTCACTTTTGCTGAATGTAAGTCTCGAAAAGTTTCTCAGCTTCTAAAAGAGGCAGAATTTTACTCGGATGCTTAAAAGCGTAAGCAGAAATCGCTAAAATATCTCCAGATTCCTTTCTTTCCAATGCGAGCTTAACACTGCGTATAACATCTAACATTATTGAACCGGCATTTGGGCCATCAATGGCGCTAAACCTTATGTCCATCCTGAACGGAGAACCGCCAAAATATATTCCTGAAACCCAGAAGTAATTGTCCCTACGGTTTCCTAGAAACTCAACAAAATCGGTTGAGCCCGCCACTACCGAAGTTTTATAGGGCAAAACCGACTCAACAGATTTGGTTTTAATCATCCTCTTCGTGCCCCATACACGTTCAATATCTGCTGACTCGGTTCCACCGCCGACGTCCAACTGATATGTCTCAGAGACCAAAACGCCTCTGCTATTCAGTGTTTCAAGCAGAGCCTTGTGTAGAAAGGTGGCGCCAATTTGATCCATCAGATCGTCGCCCACTATGGGCACTCCAGCTTTTTTGAAACGTTGATTCCATGAGTCGTCACTTGCTATAAGCGTCGGGGTTGCGTTAACGAAAGCGCATCTTGCTTTAAGAGATTCCTCAGCATATCGCAATGATGCTTTAAGCGACCCTCCCGGTAGAATGTTTATAACAATTTCAGCCCCACTTTCTTTAAGGTTTTTTGCCACATCGACCTCAGCAGAGTTGTCAATTTTAATTAACCTCTTTGCATACTCGCTCACGCCATCTAAAACGGGGCCCTTCAAGACTTTTACGCCCATCCTAGGAACTTCCGCGAACTTTAGTGTATTATTGGGCGGGGCAAGTATGGCTTCAGATAGGTCTTTTCCGACTTTTCCTTGGGCTATGTCGAAGACGCATACAATCTCTATGTCTCTTGGATGATAACCGCCCAGATAGGGATGCTTCAAGCCTATGCATTCTTCTTCCCTTTCTTTATCCCGATAATAATAGATACCTTGAACTATTGCAGAAGCGCAGTTGCCGATGCCGATTAAACCCACTTTAATCTTCGACAAAGGATTCACCCGGCTTAAAAAGTGATATGCTTTCTTGCATATATAATTAATACCTTTCACATTAAGAATATAGTGGAAGTAATGCTAATATTCGTGACCTTAAAAAGGAAAACTTCAATTTATTCTAGGATTTCGCCTTTCTTTATGCCTCTTTCTCTTCTTCGCATTTTTTCTTTGTCTTTCATAATCTTCTTTATCCTGTTGGCTAACTCATCGTAGATGCTTGGTAAATCCCAGCTTTGATATGTGTAATTATGTGTTTCTTTCGGCGTTTTGATGCTAACGCTAACTTCATATCTCCTTCTTGAGCCTTGTGAGCTGGAGGTTTTTATTGTGCTTCGTGCTTCCATTAACGGCCAGTGCGTTCTGCTTAAACCTTCAACCAGCCTCACAAACTTTATCTTAGCTGCTTCAGCTTCAAACGGGTCATCAGGTAGACCGACCATGTAGACTGGGACTTCTATTTTTCTTTCCCCTTCAGAAACCAACTTTGCAAAATCCCTATAGGTTATTATTCCTTGTAATTCTTCGCCAATCGCAACTAAACAATAAGACAGGTTTCGCTGAAGCATGCTATTTGCAACGGCCTTAATCGAATCTTGTGGGGCGCATTCTAAGGGGTTGGTGTCCATAATAACGTCAACTGGCCAATCTAAGGGTTTAAAGTCTTCTGGAACACCTATAATATATCTTCCTTTCAAATTCGGTATTAAATTGAACACTATTTGAGACGAGGTCACCATCCCACAAATATTTCTCCCTTTGATCACTGGCAAATGATCGAATCTCCTTCTAATCATAACCCCTCTTGCATTCGCCACTTTTTCTCCAGCTGTAGCTGTTGTTGGTGAAGGCGTCATAATTTTTGAAGCGCTTATGTTCCCAAGACTGCTGTTCTTAACCTCGTTAATTATCGCTTTGACATCAAACTTACCAATTATTTTGTCTCTTTCAACCACCGGCAACGCACGCAGCCTGTAATCTGTCATTATTCTGGCAGCTTGGAATAAATCTGTGTTAACCGATAATTTGGGCAAGAAATTCAAGAAAGACTCTATTTTTGCATCTGTGAAACTCTTTACTTTTAACAGATCCCTTATTGTGACTGTTCCGATCTTGTCGCCTGCAATTGAAAATACCTCGTAGGCATCTTTCTCTTTCATTAATCCTACAACTTTCGATACTTGCTCAAGGGGATCAACAGATATAGCTTCAGAAACAAAATTTCCAACACTAACATTTTTCATTGGCTCCATTATTATCATTCATCATATGAAATGGCTCCTTTTTAAGTATATATGCACAAAAAAGTAAATCTTTAATTCAAACCATCAGTTCTTTTAAACTGCCTATGACGAGATTAAAAATTCTGATGAGATGATGATGCCTGGGGTATCTGAGGCAGCTAACTCATAATTTCAGGCAGCGTAGTCTGTTTAGCAAGATTTATTTAAGCATAGCCTAATTTTATGCGCTATGAGGCTGAAATAATGGGCTTACCAACCGCTATGGGCGAATATGTTGGAATGAGTAAAGAGGAGATTGATACTCCTGCGTTACTCATAGACCTAGATATTTTAGAGAAGAACATCAAGATTATGGCTGACTATTATCGAAGTAAGAAAGACGCTGCTCTACGCCCTCATCAGAAGGGTCACAGGTTGCCTGAGATTGCATGGAAACAGTTGGATGCCGGCGCCGTAGGTGTCTCTATGACTTCGTTTGGACTTGCTGAACTATACGTAAATTCTGGAATTCGAGATATCCTAGTTACAAGCGAAATATATGGCAAAAACAAGATTGCAAGGCTTTGTGGTTTGTCCAAACGCAGTGATATAACAGTTAGCGTTGACAACATCGAGAATGTAAAACAACTTTCAGACGCAGCTTTGGCTCATGACACAAAGATTAATGTGGCTGTTGAACTCTATATGGGCTTGGGTAGTTGTGGTGTAGAGATAAGTAAAACTTTGCCCTTTGTGAAAGAGATAACAAAACGCAGAGGGGTAAACTTCAAAGGGCTGTGGTGGCATGAATTACATTTAGGCAGAATTCTTAAATGGGAAGACAGAAAAAAAGCACATTTTAACACTTTGGATAGGGTAACAAAGCTCAAAAAGGATATAGAAAACGCGGGCATAGAAGTGGATATGCTGAGCGGCGGTCATACTTGCACATGGAATATTACTCCTGAGTACCCCCATCTCGCCAATGTTGAGGTGCAAGCTGGAAATTACGTATTTAGCGACTGGGTTGACAAGACATTGGAAGGTGTAGAAGTTTTTGACTGCGCTTTAACGGTATTGACTAGATGTATAAGTAGACCTGCTTCTGATCAAGCGATATTCGATAGCGGTATGAATACATGTTCAGATGAGGCTGGAAGCGAAATAATGGGAGGCTATACCAATGTGGTAGGACCGAAGTTCAAAAATCTTGATGGCGTCAGAAGTATCCGTCAACGTGAAGAAATCATGTTAGCAACGTTTGATCATCCTAATAATATACATGTCGGCGACGTGTTTGAGCTGATTCCCCCTCATGCGGATACGACGGCGAAGCTGCATGATAAATATTACGGTATCCGAAAAGGCGAAGTTGAAGTCATCTGGTCAAATTATGGAAGAGGGCTTTTCTAATTAAAAGTAGATGCTAAATGGATTCAACGGTTAAAAATCTACTCATAACATATTCAGTTTTCTTCTTTATGGGAGTAATGTTCAGCTTAGACGCAATAATGCCGCTATTTTTTTCTTCAATCGGCGTCTCTGTTAACGAGTGGGGTGTTCTAGCGGCTACATTCGGTTTAGGTATGCTAATATTGGAAGTGACATGGGGAACCCTTTCAGACAGATTCGGAAAAATTATATTCATGACCGGAGGATTATTGCTGACTGCGCTAATTATTCCCATGTACACAATAACTGTTTTTCTCCCTTTATTTTTCTTGTTGCAATTTCTTAGAGGAGGATTTGGAGTAATGATAGGACCAACCGGTAGAGCTTTCGTATGTCACATAGTTCCGCTCAAAAAACTTGGAACAGCAATTGGCTTATTGTGGGCATCATCAAGTCTAGGTAACGCTGTTGGATCTGTACTCTTCAGTTATGTAGCTGACAAATGGTCATATGCAAGTTCATTTTATTTATGTTCATTATTGTTGTTTTTAGCCGGCGTCTCCGCTTCAATTGGATTAAGAAAAACGAATTCTCATGAAAAACCAAATCGTAAACATAATGGGAAAATGAGAAGAAATCTGTTTTCACAAAGTCTGAAAAGCATATCAAAGACCAAAGCGACATCGATTATTCTCTCCTTTGCAATCATATCCTTTATACAGCTTGGGCTGATTAGAACATTCATTCCAATCTATGCCTCACAAATTTTGAACACATCAACTTTTATGGTCGGCTTAACACAAGCAGTATTCAATGGTTTTTCTGTCTCATTTTTGCCCGTTTGTGGGATAATATCCGACAGAATCGATAAAAAATACGCGATTATGATAGGGTTTTTCGTATGTTTCATATCGTCAATATTCTATGCGTTAACAAAAGATATCTACCAATTACTATTTACGACAGTAGGTGTATCTTTCGGCTTCTCTTTGTTGGCACCGTCAATTCTTGCCCTTCTGCCAACACTAATTCCTAAAGATGTACAAGGCGCAGTCATCGGGCTTTATGGAAGCTTCGAAAATTTGGGCCTTATGATGGCGCCAATAATCTTTTCATTTGTCTGGAATTTCAATCCAGTTTACATTTTCTATGCGTGTTCAACAGCACAAACTTTCGGCATTGCTTTAGCTTATCTCTTGAAAGAACCAAATAATTTTAAATCTGTCAGCAGAAAAATAACCTATAGAAGTAAATAATCAGATTACATGACGACCATTTGCATTTAAGAAATAAAACACTATTTTGCCAGTAAAGGTGTTCTAAATGCCTAATTTAGACGATGCGTTAATGAAAATCAAATATCTAGAGAAGCAAAAACACATGTTAATAGAAGAGATGAAAAATCTAGAAGAGAATCACAAGAAGAAAAAAGTTAACGAGGACATATACAAAGAACGGAGACATGACATAGAAAAAGCCCTTGTTGAAATAATGGATCACCTCGTTCAGATGAATTTCTTGAAGAGACAAAAATGAAAGAGATCATTCCTTCACCAATGTTAACCTGGCTTTGTAAATCCGCCCAAGAAACAAAAAATAAATATCGATCCTTTGTTTCGTTCACGGACTGGGACCGACTAAACCTGTCGTTTAAGAATTTGAGCAGAAAAACAGGATTAAAGTTATCATGGATGAATTTACATAGGGCGTGTATCATGACCAATTAGATATTGCACTTTCAACTCGAAAGGGTATTTACGATGCGTTCGTGTACGTTTTATGGTGCCCAGAATTTATTTCGAAAGGATATCTGGAACCACTGATAATCCAATCAAGATCTCCAAACATGCTGGAAAAACGACTTTTTCCATATGCCCGTCTCAAACCCTAGATCGACATCACTTTTAAGACTTTTTAGCTCAGCGAATTGCACCAGCAGTGAGCCCACGGACCATATACTTCTGCATTACATACGACACTAACAACGTAGGCAATGCGAGCACCAGCCCCCCGGATGCAACTGATCCCCACCAGATTTTATATTCAGACATCATGAAAGAGATAGCAACTGTGCCTGTTCTAGCATAACTAGTTGCGAACGATAGAGCAAACATGAACTCGTTCCATGATCCCCAAAAAGCAAATAATGCTGCTGTAATAAGCCCGGGGAGAGCGATGGGCAATACGACTCTGACAAGTGTCTGTAAAGGAGACATGCCATCTACGAAAGCGGCTTCTTCTAGTTCAACTGGTAACTCGTCGAAGAACCCCTTCAATAACCATATAGTGAATGGCAGAGTTGTGCATAGCTGCCCTAAAACGATTGCATATATAGTGTTGAGTAATCCAAAAAACTTGAATAAGTCGTAGAGCGGAACAAGAAGAGAAGCTGGGATAAACATTCTGAAAAACATTAGTATGGCTAACATTACTCCTATTCCTGGAAACTTGTATCTTGAGAAACCGTACGCCGCGATGGAGGAAAATGCTACTGTTATTGCTGTGCACATTACTGCAATTAGAGCGCTGTTTGTGAGTGCTTCGTAGAATCTAAACTTAGTAAATAGTAAAGTATAGTTTTCAATGGTTGGGTTCTCGGGGATCCATCTTGGATTTTCTGTGAATATTTCTTTTTCAGGCTTAAAGGACACTGAGATAAGCCAAGCAAAAGGGAAGAGTGCAAAGATTGCAACAATAATCAAGGCAATATAAATCGTTAGCTTTGGCGTTCTCATTATCGCTACCTCCGTTTAACCGTGTAATTGTATACCACATAGAATATGCTTGAGATAAGTAGAGCTATTACGGCTAATGTTGCGGCTTCCCCCCATCTAAATGATCTAAGGGCCTTTTGGAAAAGTAGCAGTGGCACCATTTGTGTAGCGAATCCGGGTCCACCGCCTGTAAGCATATAAACGACGTCGAAAACTTTCGTAAAAGCGTCGATGGTTCTTATAACGACCGCTAAGAATATGAGTGGCAGTAGATGCGGAAAGATCACCAATCGGAACTCTTGCCAGCCTGATGCGCCGTCTACACGTATTGATTCCAGTCTTTCTGATGGAATTGACAATATGCCTGCAAGGAAGATTATCGCAAAGAACGGCCACATTTTCCATACATCGGCGATTGTTACAGAATAAAGCGCTATGTTGCTGTCTGAAAGCCAATTCACTGTTATGCCTAATGTCTGTCTTGTTATTGAGTTAAACAAGCCGAAAAATGGTTCGTAGAGGAATCGCCACATGACGGCTCCAACAACTGAAGCTATCATTAGTGGAGCCATAAATATGGTGGTTAAAATTTTTCTTCCTCGTTCTATCTTGCTTAACAAAACGGCTACAACCAAACCAAGTAAGAATTCCAAGGCAACGCTTAAGAATGTAAAAATAAGTGTATTTTTCAGAGAGGTTATAAACACTATGTCAGGTAAGATATAAAGATAGTTCCCCAAGCCTACGTACTCTATCTCTGGAGAAAAAGAAATAACGTTCCATCTGTGAAAACTCAGATAAAAATTATAAACGAGTGGATATCCCATCAATACTAATAATAAAGAAAAAAAAGGAGTTGTTAATACGACGCCGTATAACGCTTTTCTCATGACGTATTTCAGCCTACAATGTTTTGAGCACGTCTTCGCATTTCTTCTTAAAGTCTGCTAACGCTGAGTCTACTGTTTCTGTTCCCTTTGCAACATTAATCACTTTCTGCGCCCAAGTGTCTTGTATTTCAGGTTCAGCTCTTGCATAAAGCTCCGGTAAAGCCACGGCTTCGAACTCATCCCAGTAATCGGCTTTTATGTAATGAGTTACTGCCACGACATCAGGATCCAATGCAACGTCCAGTCGGCCAGGATGAACCCCTAAAGCACCTGTTAGAGCCATTGCTTTCTGGCATTCAAAAGAGTCTACGAATTGTATGAAGTCTGCTGCGGCTCTCTTATGTTTGCTGCCAGTAGTAAGAGTTAACCCTCCTCCACTTAGAGCACAAGCATGGCGCCCGCCTGCTGGTTTCGGAGGTGCACACCACATTCCTTTTCCATAGATCTTCGTTTTTCCCTCAACCCACAGGTCTGGCCAATAGTACTCCCAACACATATGCATTGCAAGTTTCCCTTCTTTGAATAGGTGTTCCCCATCAAAGAAGCTTTGCGTTTCCCATCCAGGTGGACAGTATTTGGTTTGTTCAACAGCGAATTCAAAAGCCTTCTTAAATGCGTCTGTAGTCACATCTACGTTTCCATCATAATCAATAACATATGCGCCAGTGCCATACATCAAGGGAAAGAAGAAGCTACCCATGTTCCAGCCAACTGTACCAACATGCAACGGATAAAGATCTGGTGGTCTGTAGAAGAATTTCATCATGTCGCGCCACTCATCCCATGTTTCAGGCGGCTTCAATTCATAACCATACTCTGCTTCGAAATCATCTTTCTCCTTAGGATCAGTAAAGAGATCCTTTCTGTAGAAAAGAACCTCTGTATTCCAGTAAACTGGTGGCCAGAGTAACCTCTGCGGTTTGTCCTTAGGCCAAGCATATCCTCCTTTCAAGATAGGGTCTCTAACTTTTGGATCATATGCCGCGTCGCTTGGTGTTATCCATTTATTAAGGTCTTCAAGTCCCCCTGTGGGTCCATACTTTTGCTGCCAAGCGACCCATATCCATACAATGTCGTATCGACCTTCTTTCTGGGTGAATTCACGCATCAACTTCTCTTCATGGTATTCTCTAGGCGCTATGTCATATGTAAAGAGGATCTCTGGATGCTTCGACCCATAAAGCGGAATAGCCACGTCGTTTATAACCTCTGGTTCAGGTCCAACAGGCCCTAGGTATGTGAGGGTTGTAAATGGCGGCGTTGTCGGAGGCGGAGTAGTTTTAGGCGGCGTGGTCACAGGCGGAGTTGTTGGAGGCGGAGTTGTTACAGGCGGAATTTGCGATTGACCATATAAGTAGCCACCCACACCAGCGGCTACAGCTGCAGCAGCCACAGCAGCACCACCAGCAACATAGGCACGTCGACTAACCTTCTTTTTTTCACTTTCACTCATTTTGGAATTCTCCTTTTAACAAGGCATGTGACCTTGTTACTCTAAGTTTATTTTGTTTCTCTATTTAAAATTTTTTATGAGATACAATTTAGCTGTTAAGTATGCTTTAAGATGCAAATATGTTAATTTTCATCTGTTGTTTACCTTTAAATTGGTTTTATTCTGATTGTGTAAATCGCTTATTTTCTTCATACAGCTATATCTTTGTAAAGATATCTTTTCAAGACTTATCACAAAAATATTCGTATTGAGGAACAGCTACGAAAATTTGGTTCTGTCGAATGTTAATAACATAAAAAAATAAAAAAATCGGTTGCTATATTTTGTAGTACTTGTTTATTTCCTCTTCATAACGTGCAAGTTTGCCGGATTCCACATCTTTAACTTTAACATGTGCTTTTGCTAAGGAAGACTCAAGCATTGCGAATGATGCCGCCAGATCCTTAAGTCCCTCTAATCCGCTAGTCTCCATTTCTCGTCCTTCTTTGATTCCTTGGATAAAGTCAAGTGTTTCCAAAGCCATAGGATCCTTTAAGCCGTATGGAAAGAATTTCTCTTTCACTTCTTGACTAGCTGCCACCTCAAATAAAGGTGCAAGATCCATTTTGGTTCCGTCGTTCATGATTATTACGTCGCGTTTTATGCAGCCTTTCGTCCCATAAACCGTGAAAAATGGGATTCCTATTGATTCAACAGGTCCTGACCAAGACCAGTGCAGGTGTCCAAGTATCCCATTCCTGAACGTCATTGTGGCAATAAACGTGTCATCAGCGTCGCATTCCACTTTTTCTATTATCTTACCAGTTTCATCTCTCGTGTATCTGACTTTCTCTATGGTTCTTGTGATACATGACATTTCATCAATTTCGCCGCAGAAGTACCGCAAGATATCAAGTAAATGAACTCCAACATCAACCGTTGCTCCGCCGCCTCCTAAGAGTTTTTTGTGTCGCCATGAGGTTTTAGCTACAATCTTATCTGGAGACCAGTAGCCTCCTACTTGTCCCGAAACAGTCAACTGTAAGTCGCCGATATAACCCTGTTCAATTGCCCATTTAGCCATTCTCACAAAGGGAAAGTAGCGCAGACTCTCAGCAACACCTAACCTTCTATCAGCTTTCTGAGCGGCTTCCACCATTCGGCGCGCAGCTTTAACGCTAACTGCAAATGGTTTCTCAACTAGGACATGCTTTCCTGCTTCTAGGCTTGCTATAGCAATTGGATGGTGTGAATCAACTGATGTGTAGATGTTTACAGCATCAATATCGGCTTGTTTCAACATCTTCTTGTAGTCATCATAGACTCCTACATCGACATCGTTTTGAAAATCATAAACATAAATCGGCGGCGCAGCTAAAGGATCACCAGGCGGCCCACCAGTTACGAATGGTGGAATACCTGCTTCACGTTTCCAGTATCTTTTCGCGTTTTCCATGAACACATCACATAGAGCCGTAATTCGAACATCAACGTTTTTGTCGATCAAAGCCTTGTATGCATGCAAATGCGCGGGTAAAATGCGGCCGCAACCAATTATGCCTACTTTAATCATTTGCCCTCACCTTTTCATTTAAAGTACTTCGCTCATGTATACCGTTCTATCTTTCTTCATAGAGATCAACCCAGCTTCAAGCGCAGCTTGAGACTGTAGATTGTTCTCTGCCGATACTGGAGGTAAAAATGGCTTATCTTCTCTGATACAGCTGATAAAATGTTCTGGTGCGTTTCGGTGCCCGTTCTCTAGCGGAGGAACCTTAACGTCTGTCCAGCTTCCCCCCTTCATCCAGGCTTTTACTCCTTTACCCATGGACGCAGCAATCGTCCCCTCACTTCCCCTTAGTAACAATGAGAACAGCGGGCCTTCTTCAGCAGGCATTTGTGACCATGAAGCCTCAGCTATGCCCATGGCTCTTTTATATGCCATCAGCAATATAGCATTATCTTCTAAAGGCGCTATGTAATCTTTGACGTAGTTTCCTCCAATGGCTGTTACTTTCTCTGGAACACCTAGAACCCAGCGGCTGTACATGGCGCCATAACAGCAAAAGTCCATGAAGGCGCCAGCACCGTTGAGTTTCTCATCGTAAAGCCAATTATAGAAGTAAGGTGTACATCCTTCCTCTTTCGGTCCTTTATGAGCTGCTCTGAACCTGACTTCAAAGACGTGTCCTATGTTCCCATCTAAAGCTAATTTGATGGCATGTCTCAAAGGAGGTATCCATATTGTTGGAAAGTTTATCATTAGTTTGACCTTATACTTTTTAGCCGCATCGACCATCTTTTTAGCTATTTGTAAATTTGCAGCCATAGGCTTCTCAACCATAACATGCAAACCTTTCTCAGCTGCTGCTTCAGTATACTCTGCGTGACGGCTGTTCTCGGCATAAACCGCAACAGCATCAAGTTTCTCCTTAACCAACATTTCCTTGTAATCTTTGTATGTTTTCTTTACGCCCATATTGCTAACCTTTTTTAGTAGTGGTTCATTCACATCAGCAGCACAAGCAACCTCTACGTCATCGATGGCTTGAAAATTGTTGATTTCATTCATCAAAAAGACATGGTCGTGGACTAAACCCAATATTCCAATCTTTATTTTCTCTGCCATAGCAATCAACCATTCTTTTTAACAGATGATTGTTTAGCCATTTTAACCTTAAAATTCTTTCGCTCTACCTTGTGGATTAAATAATATGAAAAATCTAGATCGTTCAAATTGGACTCATAGTTTATTTGTAATGCAAAATAAAGTTCATAAGAAACATCTTACATTCAAATTCCAAGTGAAATTAAATGCAATCAAATGTAGTGAAAGGCTGCGTCTTTGATATCCAACGTTTCTCAGTACATGACGGGCCAGGTATACGAACCGTCGTCTTCCTTAAAGGATGCTCGCTTCATTGTTTCTGGTGCCAAAACCCTGAAGGAATCCATCTTAAACCAGAGATCATGTTCTTTCCAGAACGTTGCATAGCATGTGGCAAATGCGTTGCAATATGCCCTGAAAAGTCTCATGTAATAAAAGACGGAATACATTATTTCCTTCGCGAAAAATGTACGTCTTGCGGCAAATGTGTTGAGGTATGCTATGCTGGTGCGCTCCAGCTCACAGGAAAAGAAATGACCGTCGACGAGGTGTTGGACGAAGTACTAAAGGATAGAAAGTTCTATGAAATATCAGGAGGCGGAGTAACTCTTTCAGGCGGTGATGTTGTCGTCCAACATGAATTTGCATATGCAATTCTAGAAAGATGTAAGACTGAAGGATTACACACTGCCATTGAGACCGCAGCAAATTGCGAATGGAAAGTTTTAGAAAATCTGCTTCCAGTGACCGACCTCATTATGATGGATATCAAGCTCCTCGACCCCAAAAAACACAAAGAAGTAACTGGTGTTTCTAACGAACGTATTTTAGAAAATGCCCAGAAGCTATCGAAAACAGACAAGCCTCTAATTATT
>JAWBOR010000031.1:0-15580 GCA_038826015.1 Bathyarchaeia archaeon | reverse complement strand
ACCTTCTTTCACCAAGGTTGGACCCCCTAGATCCTCGCAATCCTTTAATGTATTGTACAGGCCCTCTGACTGCAACCCTTTCTCCGTGTAACAGATATTGTTTAGTTACTAAGTCTCCCTTAACCGGCACATTCCTTGACTCATATGCTGGCGGCACATTTGGTCAAGAATTGAAATATGCTGGATATGATGTTGTAATAATAAGTGGAAAAGCAGAGAAACCTGTTTATTTAAAAATATTTGATGACGACATTCAAATAAAAGATGCCCAGCACCTTTGGGGACTTGATACTTATGAAACCTATAATGCACTTTACAGCGATTTAAATGATAAGACTGTTAAAATCTGCTGTATCGGACCTGCAGGTGAGAATTTAGTTAGGTATGCACTAGTAGATTGTGACTATCATAGACAAGCTGGCAGAGGCGGAGCAGGCGCAGTAATGGGATCAAAGAACTTGAAAGCCATAGTTACCCGAGGAACTAAAGGAATATCGGTAGCTGATCAACGAGGTTTCGAGAAAGAAGTTGAAAAAATTTATCAAGAAATAAGTGAAAGTCAAGGCGATCTGGCTGAGCTAGCTCAAAGTATAAAAATAGGTGGGACCCCGAGATCAGTCGAATTTTCAAATAACGAAGGATTTCTCCCAGTAAGAAATTTTCAAGATGGTTACACTGAGAATGCCACTTATTTAGATGATGTGCATCAAAGAAAAAGTTTCTGGTTGAGAGAAGTTGGTTGTTTTGCATGTCCTATTCACTGCTCTAAGATTGGGATGATTAGAAAAGGACCATTTGCAGGAAAGATTTGTGACGTAATTGAATATGAAAATGTAGGTTTATTGGGCACTAATTGTGGAATTGACAACGTTGAATCTCTAGCATTTGCACAAAACCTTTGTGACAGACTAGGCATGGATGCTATTTCAACAGGTAATGTGATAGGATTCACAATGGAATGCTATGAGAGAGGCATCCTGCAGAAAGAAGATACAAATGGCTTAGAACCAGCCTTCGGCGACTGGATGGCTCAAATAGAATTGATTAAAATGATCGCATTTCGAAAAGGTATTGGCAATATGTTAGCTGAAGGCGTGATGAGAGCTGCCAAATCAATTGGAAGAGGGGCTGAAAAACTAGCTGTTCACATCAAAGGATTGGAGTCCCCAGCTTGGGGTCCTAGAGGTTCACCAGCAACGGGTTTGGCTTTAGCGACGGCTGATAGAGGGGGATGCCACCAAAGGGGAACACCACTTATCTATGAAATATACGGGAAAGGTAACTGGCCTAATGGTTACCCTCTTGAGAGACTGGAAACCAAAGGAAAGGCGGATGTCACCATCTGGTTACAGAATCATCTGACAGCGTTGTACTTGCTTGTAACTTGTGAGATTTTCAGCTGGACTGGAATATCCAATGAGAGTCATGCCTCTCTGGTTTCAACCGCAACAGGATGGGACATTTCGTATCCAAAATTATTAGAATACGGGGAACGTGTATGGAATTTGATACGATTATTCAACTGGAGAGAAGGTTTTCGAAGAAAAGATGACAATCTGCCTCCACGTTTTAAAGAACCATTACCCTCTGGACCCGCAAAAGGACACAGATTTACCGACAAAGACATTAAGATAATGCTTGACGAGTATTATAATATAAGAGGCTGGGACGAGAATGGAAAACCCACACGGGAAAAACTCTTTAAGTTAAATCTCGAAAAATTATCAAACTAGCAAATAAATTATTTGTAGCCCACAGAATAACAAAAAGAGGCTGTGTTTAAATATCCAAAAATCGCTCTAGTAACGACTTAGAGAGCATTGAGCCATATTTATCCCTTTCTTTTAGCATCGCCGGGGTGAAACAATCCCGTTGCCAAACTTCAAAGAAGCTCGATAAGGGGTGGCAGAGTGGAAATGCGCTGGACACCTTCCGAAAGAGGCTGGATTCGAGATCCAGTGGCTCTATGAGCCTCAAGGGTTCAAATCCCTTCCCCGGCGCCATCTACAATTGACCGGAAATCCTAAAATTTTTAGCGTTTTCGCTAAATAATCATGTTTTAATCTGTTTTTCCATTCTAGCATTTTTTAATTTTCGGAAGAAAGTCTAAATTTTCTGTTTCTCATTTGTTCCGTGATCCAAAGCGATTGAGCCAGATTTAATTCGCAAGAGAAAAAACAATTTTAAAAGCGTAAAGTTTGTGACTATATGCTAGCTTATTTCAAGAATGATTAAAAAGAAATGGACAGTGGAAATGATGAAGAATTAAAATGTGGAGAGGTTAAATGCGAGTTTCGAGGTGAGCTCTGTCAAATATTGAAGCGCATGGTTTATTGACATAATGATTTCGATTCATATTTTGTACTCAGTGGACCGAAAATCATTTCAGAAAAACCTGCACATAAGTGAAACTTTGCTTACGGGTTTCTGTAAAGTTTATTTAAATGCATATAGATAGTCATGTCCTTTTAATGAATTTTAATTCTTATTCTGGCATCCACAGCAACGCAACTAGTAGGCGACACAATCACAGGATTTAGATCCATCTCCATTATTTGCTGCTCTACAGCTAAAAGCGATGCACGAATCATCGTCTCAACTAAAGATTTGATATCGGCCGGAGGATACCCACGCATACCTGCAAGAATCTTTGCGGCTTTTGTTTCATTTATCATGCGCATAGATTCTTGTTCAGTAAGCGGGGCGAAACCTATAGATATGTCTCTGAACACCTCTGCAAAAATTCCTCCTAAACCAAAGGTCATTATGGGTCCAAACTGTTCATCGACTGTTGATCCAATTAAAATCTCTACACCAGACAGTTGATTCTGAACTAATACTCCTTGAATTCTAGCTTTAGGCTTTTTTTCTCTTACATTGCTTATAATCCGTTCAAATGCCTCTGATGCCCTCAGCGGGTCTTGAATATTAGCAATCACCCCTCCGACGTCTGTTTTATGCACAATATCAGGAGACAATATTTTGAGCACGACTGGAAACCCTATTTCAGTTGCGAATAATGCTGCCTCTGTTCGGTTGGTAGCTATCTTTTCAATAGGTGTCTTAATGCCGTAAGCCCGTAATACATGTTTGCTTTCAGCCTCAGTAAGCATGTCCCGACCTTTAGAAGCAACATTATTAAGAATCCGCGCTGCTTCATCAAAATTTATCTCAAATCCAGTAGTAAAAGGAGGTGTTACTCGGTTTTGTCCAGCTTGGATTAAACCGGATACAGCGTTCATTAGACGCTCAGCCGAAGGATAGGTGCTTACGCCTAATTCTTCTAATCTTTTTATCAATCTCATTGAATACTCTCCGCCAGTTGCATAGCATAGAAGAGGTTTACCATGATCCAAAGTCTTTGCTATAACTTCAACTACATCATCAGATATGGCAGGGTTTACAAAGACGACGAATACTGCTATTATATCACTTTCAGGGTCTCTTAAGATAAGGTTTAACGATTTCTTAAAATCGTCAGTGGTTGCGCTTCCAGTTAAATCAACATATAGCCCCACAACAGCGTATGGTGGAAGTATGTTTCGAAGTTTTGCAACAGTTTCCGAGGAAGGGTTTACGACGAAACCTCTTTCATGAGCAATGTCAGTTGCAGATACGGAAGGGCCCGCACAATTAGTTACAATTGCAATCCTATTACCTCGAGATGGCGGTTGCCTAGCCAAAGCCTTCGATTTATCAAACAGGTCTTCAAAAGATTCAGCAACAATCATGCCAGCATGCTTAAATGCTGAGACAGCGATGTTGTAAGATCCCGCAAGGGAGCCTGTGTGACTCTTGGCAGCCTTAGCTCCTGCTTCTGTTCTACCACTCTTGTAAACGACAATGTGTTTTCGCTTTGAAGCTTCCTTTGCCACCTCAATCAACCTTCTTCCATCTCCAATACTCTCAAGGTGTAAAGCAATAACTTTGGTTTTAGGATCATTTGAAAGATATTCTAAAAGCTCCACTTCATCCACATCACATTTGTTTCCAAGACTAGCTAACCGTCTTATCCCCAAAGAAGAATCAGAAGCCCATTCTAGAAATGTAACTCCGAAGGTTCCACTTTGAGTGATGAAAGAGATCTTTCCCTCTTTCGGTCTTTTCATCTTTTCATGCGGATAGAAAAAAGTATCAAATTGAGTCTCTCCGTCAAATACTCCTATACAATTCGGCCCGATTATTCTTATTCCATACCTTTTTGCTATGTTCAACAATCTCTCTTGATAAGTTTCTCCATTTTCCCCCGTCTCCTTGAAACCTCCTGACACAATAATTACATTTCTAACTCCTTTGCTTCCAGCTTCCTCTATGAGACTAACAACTGTTTTTGCAGGAAGAGCATATATGGCAAGGTCAATATCATCAGGTATCTCGCTCATAGATTGGTAACACTTCAAACCTAATACACGTTCCACACGCCCTATGGGATATACCTTCCCTTTGAAAGCAGGTTGTAAAATGCTCCGAAATATTTCATGCCCAATTTTTCCCGGCTTATCTGAGACGCCAACCACTGCAACTTTCCTTGGCGAAAAAAATTATCGAAAGGATGCATACTTTCAGGGGTCATTGTATTAACCTCACTATGATCTTGCTCTCTCATATGACATAAATATTTTTTAGTGAAAGAAATTTCACTTTGTTTCCAAACACCTTTCTATTTCGTGCAGAACGTTTCGGTGATAGCCGAAGAGAAGATCTTTGGAACTATAATTAAGAGGAGAGATTCTGAGAATCTAAAAATCATTGTTTAAACTTACCCACATCATTTTGGTATTTGTCATATAGAATCCAAATTAAAATGTTTCTAATGGGTTATATATACAATAGGTTTAAAGAGGACTGCAGGTTTTAATTCAGAGGGTTCCGTCATGGTTGAAGCATCTGAACTTACGATGTATGGTTACACAAGCAAAGGAGAGACCAGGAAACGGATCTTGGACGCTGGAGATGTATTCGGTGTTCAGTTAATTTACAAAGCATAAGCACCTATCCTCGACTTTTTCGTAATCTCGCGGGCAACAAAGCTGTTTTTTAAGACGAGAATAGAAACTGAATCGTATAATTAATCGGTATAAATATTGATTCCAATCGACACTTGACTTGAATCAATGATTACTAACGCGCCTATCTAAGAGAAAATCCATATTTTAATGAACCGTTTACTTTAGCTAACCTTCCATCATGCCCCGTTATAGCCTCAAATTTAACATAGCTAAGACTGGGTGGAGGCCGCCGCCGGGATTTGAACCCGACCTCCAGGCTCCACAGGCCTATACTGTCCTTTAAGGCGACATCTGTACGCTACCAGGTTTCGCGGTGTGGAATACACGCCTCTACGTTACAGCGGCCACATTTTCTCCTTTTTCCATGTTCGATTTAAGAGTTTCTCCGATTAATAAACACACATTTTTATAGTAGCCTTTAATATTTGGCATAGCTATGTAATCTTGGCGTTGCAGATGAATGATGCCACTCTCGCCGATATAGAGTCTCATCTTAAAGGAAAAACGCTTCTGGTTTATTGGTTTATTCTGAAGTCGCAGAGTTCATCCGTGGGCGTCCGTGAAATTCAGCGTGAACTTGGATTCTCTAGTCCAAGCATTGCGGCTCATCATCTAGAGAAGCTTTGTTCGTTAGGTCTAGTTGAAAAAACCTTGAGAGGCGAATACCTATTGGCGCGAGAGGTAAAAGTGGGGGTTTTAAGATTCTTTACAAGGTTGGGACGTTTTATGATTCCCCGTTATCTCTTCTACTCTGTTTGGTTTTCAACCATGCTGGTCGTTTATTTGGTTCTTTATGGTCACAGCGGAGGTATCCATAACATCATAGCCATAATGTTCGGAGTCTTAGCCTGCATAATACTCTGGTTTGAAACAATAAAACTATGGATGGAAAAGCCTCTATAGCTGCAGAAGAAAGGTATGATTTAAACAGACTTAAATAGAACTTTTCATTAAAAATGATTTTGCTAAGAGGTCTAATCTATGCTTAATGTTTTAGAACTCTTTGGGTTACCTATTTCATTGGATATAATTCTACTTGTACTCTTGTTAATCATTGGCATAATCATAATAATAGTCATTGCAAAAATAATTCTCTTCTTCTTCCCCGCAGCCATAATTGCAGTGGTGGTTTGGTTCCTAACCAAAAGCCTATTTTGGGCTGGAGTGGCTTTTCTAGTTATAGCTTTCATATCCGTTTTAAGGCGTAGGTGAAGGTAGGTAGCCTACTGAGAATATTGACAAAATGAGGTTCTTATGAAATATCATAGAAATGCCCACGTTGCCTCGTATGATTCACATAAATTAGCTAACATATTGAAACTCGGCTTAACTGTTAGAATATTATCGCGTTTTCATAAAGATTTTTATGCATTTAAGTTTATAATCATCTTCTTAGTGAAGCTGAATTGCAAGCTTATGTTCTAATCAACACACAACCTGGAAAATTGTGGAAGGTCGCAGAAGACACGTGTAAGATTACAGGGGTGAACATGGCTCATCCTGTTACAGGCGAGTTTGATGTTATTGCCTATGTCGAATTCGTTCGTATTGAAGAGTTAAGAAGGATCATAGACGCAATTCAATCCATCGAAGGCGTAACAAGAACACAGACAGCCATAGCCATGGCTCAAAGAATCTCCAACTAAATCAAAAACCCTTTTTTTATCTAAACCACATTCTGGTTTAAGCGTTATGAAATATTTGGCATCATAAAACTTAAGATTTAATTAAATGGTTGGCTTTTCTTGTTTTTATGAAATACATAGCTAGAGTTAAGGTAGAACTGAAAACTGGGCATTCTGATCCCGAAGGTGAAACCACTAAAGAGTCTCTAAAGGAGCTAAATTATCCAGTTAACTCAGTTAAAGTCGGCAAGGTTTATGAGATTCATTTTGAAGCATCTTCCATGGAAGAAGCAAAAAGACAAGTTGAAGAGATGTGTAAAAGGCTTCTTGCAAACCCTGTCAAGGACGACTACATAATACATATAGAGGAAGTCTAATGAGCAAATTGTTGTATTTAAGAAAGAATTTACCCTTCGATCTTTACGAGATAAACCTATTAAAAGCAGATGAAAAACAACTACTCCAAATAAGCGAAGAATTGGGGTTAGCTCTTAACATCGCAGAGATGAAAGCAATAAAAAGATATTTCGAAGAGAAGGGCAGAAACCCAATGGACATTGAACTTCAAACCTTAGGTCAAACATGGTCAGAGCATTGCTATCACAAAACGTTCAAGGGAACCGTAATAACCCCCGATGGAAAAGAAATTAAATCATTGTTTCGGACATACATCGCCAAAGTCACCAGCGAACTGAACATGCCTTGGTGTATCTCAGTTTTCGAAGATAACGCAGGTATAATTCAATTTGAAAGCGAATACGCTATTGCTGCAAAGGTTGAAACTCACAATCATCCTTCAGCTATAGAACCCTTCGGAGGAGCAGCCACAGGAACTGGAGGCGTAATCCGCGATGTCTTAGGCGTCTGGGCCGACCCCATAGCTTGCACAGATGTCCTTTGTTTTGGTCCGTTAGACTATGATTTTAATAAGCTGCCACAGGGTGTTAAGCATCCAAAGTATGTTTTTAGAGGTGTTGTTGCAGGAATAGGCAGCTACGGAAACAATATGGGTATCCCAACAGTTAATGGAGCCATATATTTCGACGGAAGCTATACTGGAAACGTCGTTGTCTATTGTGGTTGTATAGGGCTTCTTCCAGTTAAGAAATACATAAAAAACGCCAAACCAGAAGACCATGTTGTATTAGCTGGAGGTAGAACAGGCAAAGACGGAATACACGGGGTAACCTTTGCTTCATTGGAACTCACAGAAAAATCAGAAGAGGTTTCGAGACCCGCTGTTCAGATAGCGAATCCAATTGAAGAAGAGAAGCTTAAACGTGCCATCATCACCATAAGAGACTTGGAACTTGCTTCTTCCATAACCGATCTCGGTGGAGGCGGACTTTCAAGCGCCTTAGGCGAGACTGCGCATAAATTTAGATGCGGAGCCTTCGTCGAACTTGAAAAGGTTCCGCTTAAATATCCCAACATAGCGCCCTGGGAGATCTACATTTCTGAATCACAGGAACGCATGCTGTTAACTGTTCCAGACAAGAATCTGAAGAAGGTTTTAGAGATCTTTGAAGATGAAGATGTTGAGGCCACACCAATAGGCAAACTAACTTCGGATAAAACATTAAAGCTTAGCTATAAAAATCACATTGTCGCTGAGCTGGATATGCAATTTCTTTTCAGCCCTCCAGAATCCAAGAAGCAAGCTCAATATAAGAAAAGTCGTCTTTTTGAACCGCGCTTCGCAGAACCGAAAGATCTGACGGGTGATCTTCTTGGAATATTGGCTTCACCGAATGTTGCAAGCAAAGAATCCGTGATAAGAACCTACGATCATGAAGTCAAAGGGAACACGGTTCTGAAGCCTCTATGCGGAAAATATGACGGCCCCAGCGACGCGGCAATCGTCAAACCATTGGACAACTCTTGGAAAGGTTTAGTGATTTCTTGCGGAATTAATCCCGAATATGGAAAGATCGATCCATATTGGATGGCTGCGTCTGCCATTGATGAATCTATTAGGAATAATGTTGCTGTAGGGGGCAGAAGAATAGCGTTACTCGACAACTTCGTCTGGGGAAGCCCAGATAAGCCTGACAGACTCGGTTCACTTGTCAGAGCATGTGAGGCTTGTTATCGGTTCGCCAAAGGCTTTGCGACACCCTTCATCTCAGGGAAAGATAGCCTCTACAATGAATCGCCTATGGGCCCTGTTACACCTACGCTTTTGATCACGGCAATCGGAGTAATTCCAGACATTAGGAGAACAATATCCATGGACTTGAAAGAGCCGGGAAACCTAGTTTACTTGCTGGGTCGGACGTATGCTGAGCTTGGAGGTTCTGAATACTATAAGTTAAAAGGTTATGTTGGAAAAACCGTTCCCAAAGTCAGAATAAGAGAAGCTAATAAAACGTTTAAAGCGATTACGAAAGCGATTGACTCTGGATACGTAAAGGCATGTCATGATGTTTCTGAGGGAGGGTTAGCTGTTGCAGCTGCTGAAATGGCTTTTTCCAGCGGCTACGGTTTAGACTTATGGCTAAACAATGTTTCCCGTCCTGTTGATGTTCAAAGAAATGATCACATCATGTTTTCTGAGTCTAATAGTCGTTTCTTGGTTGAAGTTCCTATGAAAATGAAGGAAGATTTTGAAATTATTATGGGAAGAACAGCCTTTTCGTTAATTGGCAGAGTTAAGAAGGAAGCATCCCTCTCAATCGTTGGAGTAAACAAAGCAAAAATTGTCGATGTAAGTCTGAAAGAATTGATGGATGCTTGGAAGAGACCCTTCAGGAATTGAGAAAATGAATAAGGCAGATATTAGGATTTGCATAATCAGGGTTGGAGGAACAAACTGCGATAAAGAAACTAAAAGGTCCTTCGAAGACTTAGGGGTTAAAGCAGAAATTCAACATGTAAACGAGCTGGCTAAGAAAAAAGGATTAAGCCAGTATGAGGCCTTAGTGATTCCAGGAGGTTTTTCTTACGGCGACTACGTAAGAGCCGGGGCCATATTGGCGAAGAGTTTCTTAGCCAAACTTGGACAAGACCTGAAAACATTTGTTGAGAAAGAGAAACCTATCTTAGGCATTTGCAATGGTTTTCAGATGCTGGTTGAAGCTGGGTTGCTACCTGGCTTCGACTGCATAAGTGAATACCCAACAGCAGCTTTAGCGACCAATATCCCAATTGGTTATCGATGTCGGTGGGTATATCTCAAACATGAAAATAGAGGTAAATGCATATTCACTACGAAAGTTTCCGAAGGAAATGTCTTGAGGATTCCAGTTGCTCATAGTGAAGGAAGATTCATCTTTTCAAAGGAGAACGAAAAGAAGTATTTGCAAAAACTTCTGGAGAACGACCAGCTTGTCTTAAGATATTGCGACGAAACGGGCAGTCACGCTGAAGGCAAATATCCAACTAATCCGAACGGCTCCTTTTATGACATAGCAGGCGTATGCGATCCGCATGGTACAATCTTCGGTTTGATGCCTCATCCGGAAAGAGCTTATTACAGCTGGCAACTTCCAGACTGGACGAGAATGGAGAAACCTCCTGAATACGGCGATGGAAAACTCATCTTTGAATCCTTAATCGAATACATAATGAGAAAATTCTAACAATAAAGTTATCCAACTCACAATGGAGGCTGGATAAGTTTTCTTTTTTGAATGGGAATTTTCATCCCTTTTTTGAATTCTTGGCTGGGCGGCTCGTCTTCATAAAGAGTTTTTCTTTTTGATTCTAATAAATTATTCTTCACACCTAAAAATTCTGCGGCCGTAAACACTCTATGACCCACGTTAGATGCAGCATCCAAGACTGATTGCATTAAATCCTTCCATTTTTCGTCTCTAAGTAAATGATGGTCCAAGATCGTTACGGGAACTCGTTCAGATATGTTTCCGAGATTCTTTATTGCGGAATCTAAATTTTCAGGATGCATCTTGTAATCGGCAAGGTATAATGGCGGCCCGCCTATTATGGCCAATTGAGGTTTTTCAACCAAAATTTTCTTCAGTGTTTCCTCACTTACTGGCCCTTGAACATCTGGTGCGAAAAGTATCTTATCATCGTGATATATAATTGTGACCATTAAAACCCAGCCGAGTTCTGAATCCTCTGGTCCATGGAAGACTGGCTCCGAGAAACTTATTTTTGTGTCTCCAAAGACGAAGGATCTTCCATCTGCAATCTCAATTCTTTCCGCATGTTTGCCGCTGGTTTTAGTGAACATCCATCCTCTACGTCTTTGGCTAAAGTTTACTTGAGATCTATAGCTCTTTGCGAAGACTATTTTCCCCTTATAGATTTTTTCAGCGATCTCAGCTGAAGACCAATTATAAGCCCAGTCCGTATACGACGGCGTGTGATGATCGAAATGGTAATGGCTCACCGTGACCGCTTCCGTCTTTTCAGCAATTTCGAGTATAAGGCTTCGTCGTTCCCTCAAGGCTTCATATTCCCTTGGATGCGGTGGAAACCCATAGCGGTTGGGCCCCAGAGAGACACCTGCATCCAAAAGAATCTTAATGTTAGGAGTCTCAACGTAGGTACACATTGATCTAACCCCAAGGCTTTCGAAGGCAACTGGCGAAACATTGATCTTTGTAAGTTTATCCATTTGAACACCATAGCAACAAACAATATGAGTCTGCTCTATTTCTTATTTCTGTTTTCATCCGTAAAAATTGATGAAGAACAGTGGGTTCCACACTCAAGATCCACATCATTATTAAACGGTCAGTAGGGTCAGACCTGTCATCACCCACCTATAGGGATTACGTCGAAAACATTATTTAAACTTTAGACTAAACATCACAGTTACATTTGAAACATACAAATATAAGTAGAAATAACATCTCAAGGAGGATGCTGAAAAATTGGCGCTTCCAACAGGAAAGATTCCATCGGAAATTTTGAAAAAAACCGTGTTTAGTTATCTAGGCGCTAAAAGAGAAGAAGTAATTTTAGGGCCATCTTTAGGTGAAGATGGAGCCCTAATCAGAATTGGAGACAAGGTTCTCGTGTTCTCTATGGATCCGATAACAGGAGCTGTAGAAAGAATCGGTTGGCTTGCTGTGAACGTGAACGCAAACGATGTTGCAACATTTGGGATTTACCCGTCTTTCTTCTCCTCATGCATACTTTTACCTCCTAGCTCAACAGATGAAATTGTTCAAACAATATGTAAACAAATCGACATGGCTGCCAGAAAACTTGGCATAGCTGTGATAGGAGGTCACACAGAGGTTACACCTGAGTTGAATCGTCCCATAATTGTAGGTTGCGCCATTGGTGTAACTGAACCTGGACGATATGTAACTTCAAATGGGTCTAAACCAGGGGATAAACTTATCCTCACAAAAGGGCCGGGTATTGAAGGAACGGCGATCCTAGCAGCCGAGAGATATGATGAACTCAAGAAATATTTGGGTGAGGACATCTTGAAGTCAGCTGAAAAGTTCTACAGCCGAATCAGCGTTGTCGAAGAAGCTGTTTTAGCCTTCAAACAAGGAGGTGTCACAGCCATGCATGACCCCACAGAAGGCGGGGTAATTGGAGGGGTACATGAACTCGCCGATGCAGCAAATTTAGGCGTCAAAATTTTTGAAGAAAGAATTTCGATAGCTCCAGAGACTCTGCGAATTTGCAGGTTCTTCCATATAGATCCCCTTCAGCTAATCAGCTCCGGAGCACTTCTCATTTCTGCGAAACCTGATTGTGCGGAAAAGATCGTTAAAGAATTAATTGATCACAACATAAGCGCTGTGATTATCGGCGAGTTTCTTGATGATCCAAGGAAGCGTATCTTCGTGCGTAGCAACGGTTCTGCAATTGACCTTGTCAGACCCTCATGCGATCATCTCTGGATCGCCCTTGAAAAATGAGAAGTAAGAACCAACACGTTTAGGAAATTAAGATTATCTCTTTCAAATAGGAAAGCTTTTTCCGTTTAAACGTGTTGTATATTCCGGTGACCTCATGCGCCACTGTCCTAAATGCGGAGTGCCAACACCAGAAGATAAAGAGGCTAAATTCTGTCCTAATTGCGGTACATATTTGTCTCCTTCAAACTTTTATGAAGAGAGAATGACTGTTGGAATCGCTTTTTCCGAGGAGAGGAAGGCTGTACCCTTAAAGCGACGTATTGCTGTTTTTTCAATTGTTTTCATTCTTTGTCTTGCAATGACTTCTTTAGGTGCGATGTCAAAACTAGACCCTTCTGTAGCTCAAGATATTAAGAAAGATCTGGATAAGCAAAGTGAGGCATTGGAAATCGTTGGTGTACCCCTCATATTCGGAAACAACCTCATGCACACAATGATCATGTTCGTCCCAGGTTTTGGACCTTTCTGGGGTTTATTAGTTCTTTATAACACTGGAACGGTTATAGCTGCTGTTAGTACAGTGGCAAATCCGCCGATGAATCCACTAATGCTTTTCGCATCTTTGTTCATCACACCTTTCGCTTGGATGGAGTATGTATCTTACAGTTTGGCTATCTCTGAAAGTATCTGGCTTATATACGCCACAGTTAAAAGAAGATTCAAGGGATTAAGAGATGAGTTGGCAACGGCATCTAAGTTGATTGCGATTTGCGCCGTGGTACTCTTACTAGCAGCTATCATAGAGATGGTTTTTATATCATCTGTATAATATTAAGAATTTATTTCATCGCGTCTTCAAAGATCTTTGAGAGATCCTCTCTACTCATTCCTAATTTTCCAGAAAGCTCTCTGACCCAAATCGCATACGAACGGAAGGCATTGCGAACTATTTCAATCTTCTGATCATTTGTAAGGCTTTCTTCCTCCACAAGCAAGAGAGCAAACCATTTCCCCAAATCTGATAGCACATATGACTTCAACCAGACAGTACGTCCGCTACTTTCTGCTTTTTCCATCTCTTCTTGCAATATGCCCAGTTCAACCAGAGTCTTCAGCCTTTCTATTATGGTCTTATTTGAATAACGGAGAGTTTCAATCAGATCTTTCTGATGGATCTTCCTTGATATACCTTGTCTGAGGGCGAACCTTAAAATATCTATAGGTGCTTCAGATCCGAAGATAGCGCTTAAAACCCGTTGCTTCCTGTCTTTAGGTAAGAAAATCACGTATGGATATAACCTCTCCTTCATGGGGCCTAGTCGCCAATAACTATCAGTAACAAGAATTATAATTTATTATCTGTAATGCTTCTCTGCCTCGGCATTCCAAGGTTGCGCCAATAATTCTTTTAATAATCTTTCAGCCTGTTCGAAAGATTTCGTTCGTGGATCTTCCATAAGCATCAGAAGCAAGCTTTTTCTGTCCCCATTCAAGAAAGCATGCAGAATCTGTTCCATTCTACGCATTCTAGGTACTATGCCATATAACATGAGGCGTTTAGGAAGTCCCCCCACATGGATTCCTTGGATTCCTCTTCCGCTGACAAGGGTTGGAATCTCTACAACCACATCGTCGGGTATGCCTGAGATTGCACCTTTGTTAGGAATGTTCAATTGTAATATTGTCTCTTTGTCATTTGCAATAGCATCGATGATAGGAATGTGCTGTTCTCCGCTCATAATTGGTGGGAACTCTCCTATTAAAGAGGAAGACGGATCCTCAGCCAACTCAGACATTTTCCTCATTTTTTCATCATGCCGGTCAAGATAAATCTTCCATCCGATTTCTGAGTCAAATCCTCCCGTTGGGCCATACCATCTCTGTTTTGTTTTCAAATCTGTGTGATGCCACCATGGAGACATACTTCTGACAGTATCGCCGATAGGAAAGAGACCAAACATTTTATATGTGTCCACGGCTCCCGGTGACATCTGTTCGCTTTCCCACGGGGGAACACTGAGATATTTTTCGCTTTTCCAGTATTCTTCTGCTTTATTTTCAATCCATTCATCAATGATAGAATAGGCATTTTCACCTTTGTATAAGAAGTGAGTTAACCAGATGCAATGGTTAAAACCAGCTGTTTGTACCCTGCAATTTTGGACGTCAAGTCCCAAAACTTTTATCATATCTTCAGTTGCAAAATGCCCATGGCAGACCCCAACTGTTTTCACCTTGGTTTCCCGTGTTATTAGGTTGACGCCTTCAAAAACAGGGTTCGCAGTTTCAATAAGCCAAGCGTCCGGACACAGGTCTTCCATGTCTCTAGCTAAATCTAAAAAGAACCTCAATTGAGAGTAAGCCCCAACCCCACCATAATAGTCAAAAACTCTGTCGCCTATGCCTCTATAATAGCCATGGCGCTCAGCAATTTCACGTTCCGTCTCCATTGCATCGTAACCAATCACCATAACGGTGGAAATAACGAAATCAGAACCTTGTAGCGCCTCTTTCCTATTTGTGGTTCTATTAAATGTTATATCTGCTTTAACCTCTTTCTTATATCGCTGAGCCAGATTATAAATCATGTCTAACCGTTCTTTATTTATATCCATGAGAGTAACTGTGCTGCCTGCGAGACTTTTTGTTATGCAAAGATCACGGATAAAAGCCATTGAAAACATGACGCTGCCGGCGCCTATAATAGATATTTGGGCCATGATTACTCCATCCCGTTTGTTAAAGGTTTGAACCTATGACTAAATATATTTAACGGTTGAGTTAACAACCTTCATTTTTAGTTGTGGATGCTAACGATAGAAAAACTTATTAGAGTTGTGTAAAAAATTACATAACGATTTACAAATTTACTTGTGAACTATATGAAGATACAGACTAAAGACATCGCGTTAATTGTTGTTTTTGCATCTTTACAAGCTATCCTCTCGATTTTTCCATTTACAATTACCATAGGGGTCTCAGGTCAAATAACACTGGCACTTATAGGTGGACCATTAATCGGCATATTACTTGGACCATTTATTGGTGGACTCGCTGTTTTGATCGGTTCTTTTGTTGGACTATTCCTAAATCCTTCTGGAGCCATCTTTGGTGCATTTTCTGTAATTCCACCCTTCTTAGGAGCAATTGGAGC
>JAWBOR010000030.1:0-15748 GCA_038826015.1 Bathyarchaeia archaeon | reverse complement strand
AACCACCACTCAAAACCTCCTCAAAAGGACTAGATATCATAGAACGCGCCGGCCTAAGTCTAGCAATAAGCTTCGCACTCATTCCAATATTTGGGTTAATATTGAATTATACCCCATGGGGAATAAGGCTTACACCAATCCTAGTAAGCCTTCTTGCATTTACTATCATATCAAGCACGATCGCCGTTATAAGAGAATACCAAATAAAACACAAAATATCAAAAGACATTACTCAACAGCACAATAAAACATTTCATAACTAGGGCGAAAAATTCTAAAGTGCTGCAACGTAAATAGACGATTTCCAACATCAAAGTGAGAGAATAGTGACAACCGAAATAATTAACTTAGCAGAAGACTCAGCGAAAAGCGGGTTTTTCCTAGCAACAGGGACAGCAATTTCAACAGCGATTATGTCAATAGCAGCAATACTCATCGGACGGTTACTAGGACCAGAATCCTATGCGAAATACACATTGGCATTTGTAATCCCTCATATTCTCTTCCTCTTCACCGATCTAGGAATAACCCAAGGTATAACCAAATTCAGCGCAAGCCTAAACAATAGAGGCGAAACCAAACGGTTAATGGAAATAATACAAACCGCAATCCTATTCAGAATACTTGTCGGCGCATTCATTTTCACAATAAACTTCACTCTTGCAGACCACTTCGCGTCATTTCTTAATAGACCGGAAATAAGCCCATATATAAGAGCGGCTTCAACCGCAATAATCTTTCAAGTACTATTCACAAGTGTTGAATCTGCATTTGTCGGCCTAGACAAAACAGAATACACTGCTTTAGCCACAAACATAAACGCATTCATCAAAGTTGCAGTTACAATTTCGCTACTCCTGATAGGATTAGGTGTGACCGGGGCAATACTAGGCTACGTCGTAGGTTATGCTGTTGCAGGAGCAATAGGCATCTTTATACTTTTCTTCAGAGTGCTCAAGAAATTTATAAAAATCAACAAAGGTAGTTTCTACCAAAATCTAAAAATACTTATGCATTACGGAGCTCCATTATATGTTTCAACACTCATAACAGGGTTCCTTCCACTCTGCCAAAATTTCCTGCTCACTCTTTTTACCACAGATAGGGACATAGGAAACTTCAAAGCATCCACCAACTTCATCGCATTGATAAGCATCTTTTCAATAGCAGTAACGACAGCCCTGCTCCCAGGATTCTCCAAACTGGACTCAGATTCAAAGGAAAAGATAAAAACTTTCTTTAAGCTTTCAACCAAGTATGCAAGCTTACTCGTGGTTCCAACCGCAACGTTCATCCTAATTTTCTCAAATAAAATAGTCCAAATAGTATATGGTTCTGAATTTCAATCTGCATCCACCTTTTTATCTCTCTCGTGTATGGTCTACTACTTAGTTGCACTAGGTTATCTGATTCTGCCAAGCCTATTTAACGGATTAGAAGCAACAAAAGACACCCTGCGAATGGCTATTATCAACTTCTCACTGTTCTTAGCCCTGTCACCCATTTTAACTAAGATATACAACGTGCCCGGTCTGATAGCGTCTTCGCTAATCTCAAACTTCGTTGCGACGCTGTATGCGAAACATATAGCCCAGACAAGATTCGGCGTCGAGTTCGATACAACCTCAATAACAAGAATCTATCTAGTCGCCGCAATTTCGGCCTTTTTCTCATTACTAACCAACTACATGACTTCTTCAGAAATCTTCGGCCTAATATTAGGAGGAACTATATATTTCCTTGTTTATATCACACTCATGCCGTTGACAAAAGTCATAGAAAAAAACGAGCTCAAAAACATCTCAAATGTAACAAGAAAAATTAAGGTTATCGGTCCACTTGCTGACCCAATCCTCAAGTATCAACAAAAAATTCTCAAAATAAAATCAGGGATGATGAAGAGAACATAAATTTGATGCTGAAGCCTTAACATTGATCACACAGCAAAAAATAAAAAAATGGTTTTAGGAACGACCCCTCAAAAAACAGCTAAAACAAACCGGGAAAAAGCCATGAATAAAACGAGAAATAAGTCTTTACAAATGCCACTATTGAACCAAAGTAACCTATTGCTAGCCACAAAAATAGGGACCATAATCTTTGCAATTATAGCGCTGTTTCATCAGGATTTATCTATAATATTCGCTGACGCATTGCAGAGCGAAGAAACAAGTTATATGCTAGCAATACCGTTCATATTGGCTTATCTAGTATACCGAAAAAGAAAAATGCTGAAAGCAGTAATGCCCCTTGCAAATCCAAACCAACCGAAAGAAACAAGATTTTTACCAGCGATCGCTGGAGCTATGCTCTCAATAACTGCAGTACTCATTTTCTTCTACGGCTCAAAAACTTTTACACCACTAGAATATCGCATGTCCGCGATACCAGTATTCGCCGCTGGTTTAGTCCTATTACTTTTTAATCCTCAAACTCTACGTCAATTAGCCTTCTCCATAGCTTTTTTAGCCTTCCTTACACCCCCACCCCTAGAAATCCTATACGATTTGGGCGCCACCATGTCGGTGATAAGCTCAGAAGCCTCCAATGCAATAATAAGCCTAATGGGTATACCTTCAACAATTACAAGTGAATACGGAAACCCGACTATCATTATCACAAGACCAGACGGCACACCCATACATTTTACGATAGAAATAGCCTGCTCAGGTATATATAGCCTGATAGGTTTCATCGTATTCGCAACACTGGTTGCATATGTCGTTAGAGATAAGCTATGGAAAAAGCTAGCGATAGTCCTAATAGGGCTTCCATTAATCTATCTACTTAACATCCTCCGGATAACATTAATCCTGATTCTCGGCTATCATTATGGCGAAAACATAGCCCTGCAGTTATTCCATCTCTTAGGAGGCGGGGTACTCATATTTTTAGGCACGCTGTTAATACTGGTAGTTTCAGAAAAAGTCCTCAAAACACAATTTTTCACGACAGCAACAAAAAAATGTCTAGAATGCAATCCGACACCTCCAACAAGTCGAAGCTTCTGCCTTGCATGTGGCAGAGTACTCAAACCAGAGGCGGTTAAGATTAAAAAAAGCGATATGGTAAAAATAATAACCGTAATTGCAGTTATAACCCTATTAACTTCGATTCAAGTACCAGTGTTCGCTATGACGCAGGGTCCTCCACTGGTCATAATTAACAATCCCTTGGGGGAACAGGTTTCAACAGAAATTCTTCCAGAGATATCAGGCTATAATTTGTCCTTCTTCTACAGGGATACTCAGTTCGAAGCGAAAGCTAAACAAGATCTTTCTCTCGTATATTTATACCAATCCCTGGAAAAAGGTAAGGGATCGATCTGGGCAACCGTTGAAGTTGCCCAAACTCGAGCGCCGCTCCACAGATGGGAAATCTGCCTGATAACATATCCTGAAACCCACGGGTACCAGCCTAAAGTAACTCAAATTGAACTAAAAGATGTCCAACTTGCTTCTAATCCTCCAATAATAGGTCGTTACTTCGCATTCCAATATAAGAAAACAGGTTTTCTACAAGCCGTGCTTTACTGGTTCGAAACTGCAACTTTCACAGTAAACTCAACTTCACAGCAAAAACATGTTAAAATCAGCCTCATATCTTACCCAGAAAGCATGGATCAGCTTCAAAGTAACGAGGATACGCTAGTTACTATCGCAACGAGAATCGCAAATTATTGGCAGCCCATCAAAACATGGTCGCAAATTACAATGCTCATATCCCAAAACAGCATTATGCTCATATCAGTCACAGTCATGCTATTAACTGCCACAATAATCGTGTACGAATTTGGATTAAGAAAACAAAAAAAGGAAAACTTAAACGCTTATGAAAAACTATCCAAAACCAATAAACAATTGACGGATTTAATCCTAGAAACAGAAAAGGTAGATTATACAACATTAGAAACAATTAAAACAACATATCAAAAAACATACGGCGAGACTATAGACAAAAATGAATTATTAGAAAAACTCACCAAACTAGAAGATGTTGGAATAATAAAAAGAGTAATCGGAAACAGGCAAGATGAACCGATACTTGTATGGAAACTAAACATTTAACCTTAAAAAAAGCATGAAAACCCATTTTAATTAAATCATAACAGGATGGAGATGTTGAAAAATGAAAAGACCTTTTAAACCCAAGCTTGTATTTGCGTTATTGTTAAGCGTAATCGTATTAAACACTCTTACTCTTTCGATCTTTACAAAGATAGATAACGTTGTTAATACAGACCTCTATGAATACGGCCTTCAATTTAATCCCGAGTGGACAGAGTCATATTGGTCCCATTCTTGGGCCATCACATATCTCTTAATAATTTCCACGCTATTAGTCAGTATATCGATAGCATCTATCTTGGTAGACGGTCAGACAGCAAAAAAAGTCTGTTATCCGCTTCTTATCAGTGGAATTGCACTCAATCTTTTTTCAGCTTTCCTACTGGTTCGACTAGACTACATTATCAATCATGACCTATACGAACACGGCCTACAGTTCAGTTATGGATGGGCGATGAATTACTGGACATATTCCAAAGTATTCTTTGGTTCAATAGGGTTTTCAGGCGCCATTATGGCCACTTCGCTCCTTCTAATATTTTTTAGTCAGCCAAAACCGACTAGAATGGACAAGACAGAAGTTTTCTATCCTATATTTTTAACGGTGGGAGTTGCCGCTTTTATCCTTTCAGTCATTTACACATCGATCATCTTAGCATTCGTAGGTCTAGGCTTAACTTTTTGGGGCGCTATTCTTGGCTATGTCAAAACTGAGGAATATACTAAAAAAAGCCTCCTAGATGCAACTGCACTATCGTCACTTACAACATTAAACCAAATAATGCAAGAATTAGACTTCAAAGGCAAAGCAATATACCTGTCACCAAAATACTTCAAAGAGCCAGAATCTGTAAAAACCTTTATACCCAAACGAAATAGGATAGAGTATCCGACCCCGGAACAAATACAGGAGCAAGAGGAAAGTTTCTTCGTCAAAAATCCAGAAGGCGTATTACTCACTCCGCCCGGCCTTGAATTGGCAAAACTCTTCGAAAAAACTCTTGAAACCAATTTCACAAGGGTAAATCTAAGATATCTCGAACAACACTTACCGAAACTTTTCATCGAAGATTTGGAAATAGCCCAGAATTTTGAAATAGAAACTAGCCAAAACAGAATACGCATTAAACTGGAGAATACCCCGTATAAAACCCTAAACAATGAAACAATGAAGCTGTCTCCATTATATAATTCCGTTGGAACCCCGATCTCCAGCGCCATTGCATGCACCTTAGCAAAAGCGTCGGGAAAACCAATCGTCATCGAAGACCAACAGGTAAGCGAAGATGGCAAACTGACCGTACTAGAATATCAAATTCTGGAAGAGGGGTAAAAACATTGGATTTTCCACTAAGCTTCTGGGACATAAGTCTCTTATTAGCAACTATAGCCATAATATTGCTCATTACAACAGAAATAATCTCTCCTCACTACGGTAGAGTAAACATACTAATCAACAAGAAAAAATTAAGAATTGTAGCTATCACGATCTCAATAATCTTTCTAATAACAGTACTAATAAGAATATCAGAGATAATCCTCGGCACTTGAAAAATCTTTGAAAAGGGCTCCGCAAAAACCAGTTTCCTGAAAGTACCTATATCTAAACAATAAGGATTAATATCTTTCTTGGAAAGTTGATCGTATGCCCAAGCATTTCTCACAAATACTTGTAACTGGTGGAGCAGGATTCATTGGCAGCCATCTCGTAGACAAACTTCTCAACGAAGGCTATGCAGTTACCGTTGTTGATAATTTCTACAGTGGCAATCCAAAAAATATCGTTCACCATCAAAATAAAGAAGACTTTCACTTAATAAAAGGGGACATTCGAGACTACGACCTCATCAAAAATGCGATAAAAGGCATGGACGCCGTTTTTCATGAGGCGGCAATAGTAAGCGTGCCTCTTTCAGTAAAAGATCCTATACTTACTATTGATGTGAATGTAAAGGGGACGCTTAACGTATTAAAAGCTGCATCAAAATTTGGCGTAAAACGGTTCATATATGCATCTTCAGCTGCAGTGTATGGAGATTTAAAACCCCACAAGAAAAGTGAAGATGCAGCCCTAAATCCCACATCACCTTACGGCGTGTCAAAGCTACAGGCAGAAAACTATGTGAAATCGTTTCATGGGTTATACGGTTTAGAAACAATTTCCCTGCGCTACTTTAACGCGTACGGTCCAAGACAACAGGTGAACGTTCAAAACAATTACAGCGGTGTCATAACTATTTTTGTCGATAGAATATCAAAAAATATGCCTCCCATAATATTTGGAGATGGTGAACAAACAAGAGACTTTGTATACATTGATGATATAGTTGAAGCAAATATGCTTGCACTAAATGTTTCAGAAGCTTCTGGAGAAATCTTTAACATAGGTACAGGAACACCTATCAGCATTAACCAGCTAGCTGAAGTGCTAAAACGCACAATTAAGAAAGAAAACTTGAAAAACATTTATGCCGATCCTCGTCCAGGAGATATCTTACACAGCTATGCTGACATCCGTAAAGCTAAAGAAATTCTGAAATTTCAACCGAAAGTACCGCTTGAAGAAGGTTTGTTTAGGTTAATTGAATGGTATAGGAAAGAGCTTATTTCCATTTAGCATTGGTTTTGTTACTCGATTTGCCAAATCCACGTGAGCTCAATTTCCAATTTAGGAGGGACAGAAATATATACAATTTTATTAACTGTTCTATAATTCTTTTTCAGAACATTTTTTCAAATAATTTAAATCGTTGTAAATAATGGATAAAGTGAGGAAATAAAATGAAAGAGAAACTTCTAATCAGCATCCTTGGATTAATTATGCTTGCAGCCTTCATCAGCACACCCAAAGCCCTAGTCAACATATCTATTCAAGTAAAAGACCCAAGCGGTAATGTATTAAACGGTCTAACTGTGCCCCTTAACACAGTCGCATATGCTTACGGTTACTATGCAGATGGAAATGGCGCAAAGGCTTTTGCTGCATTGACAGTTTACTACGACGACGGCACAGGCTTGAAATACAAAGCAACATTATTCGAGGGCATAATCAGTAGCGGCGAAACAGTAGTAGGGCAACCATATACCATGGCGGAAATTGGAGAATACGAATTCAGATGGACATGCACAAACCTTGCATCAAGATCCGTAACCACACAATGCATGCAAGAAAGAGCCCAGACCCGCACGAGAATCTATCTAATTACACCTGAGCCGACAACACTAGCCGGACTCGCAATGACTACTTTAGCATTAGGCCTCTTTGCTGCAAAAAAACACCTAAAGATGCGTCTTACTTAAAGCACTCAAGAGAAAAACTCGTCGCGCATTGATAGCTTTTGATATTCCTAAAGCATAATATAAGTGTTCTTCGGTACCTGTCATTACAGTTCTCGGCAAATAAAGTTGCAAGAGTTAACAATAGCTTTTGTCATGTTGGGAGAAATCTTGTATAGAACCTTTTAATGGGTTTTCAGTAAAAGTTTTTCATTAACTTTTATATTCCTATAAGAAAACATAGGTAACTGATGAAAAATGAAAAAATTAGCCATTGCAATAGTTTTAATGCTAATTGGAACAAGCCTAGCTACATTGACTTCGCCAGTTTGGGCTCCTCAACCAACACCAGACCCTGGAAACTACCAAATAATATTTCAAAACGTAGTTTATAATTCCATAGATGATACTTCTACTTGGTTTTACATAGTAAAATCGCTTGGATCACCAGCAATAAGCCATATTGTCTTTGAGTTCAAGACGTGCGATCCGTCCCCGCTGGAAGACTTGTTTGTGGATGCCGGTGGCACCCTTGCAGGAGGGAGTGTAACATGGGATGTCGGTACAGATCCTCCCACAGGAAAATATGGAATAAAATTCGAGTTCAATTTCGATGATTCCGAACCCGAAACATGGGAAGCCAATGTTTGGTTTACATTGAAAGGACAATGGGATGAAAATGGAATCGAGGTTTGGGTAAAAGCAGGCCACCAAGATCCATACCAAGGACCATCTTATAATGTAGAAGGACCAGCATGCTTTGTGATACCTGAAATTCCAGGAACGATTTCCGCCATAGTCGCCACTTTCGCAGCACTAGGCTTCCTAGCAAAGAAACGAAGCATATCCATCAAACATTAAAAACCAAATTCAAAAAACCGTCCTTCTTGCTTCTTAACGTAGAGGAAAGGATGGAATATTTTTTACTAATTTTACCTTTCAAGCAACAGTAATAATTTGATCTTCCAGCTGTACAGCTGGCTTTTCCTATAGTGAAGCAGCGGCTGGATGATCGCAGTTTATATGCTGAAAAACATTTTTTAAGCAGCAAATCTTAATTGTATTCATATAACAGATCCAAAAGAACAACGTCAGAGACCTTTACTATATCGAACAGAAAAAATGATTTTACATTTAATTTCGGGGTCAAATCATTCTTAACTACCTTGATGAATAAATCGAGTAAGCTGGAAAACTCGGCTCGATCAAGAATCATGAAGAGAAGCGACCTCCAAGTGAGACGAAAAAACAAATCTGACAAAGGCAAACATGGACCGCAAGCAACCAAAAAGATAAGATTTCCAACATCAAATATTCAGTGGATTCTAAGAATTTGGTGCCCCTACTTCGCTGATTAAAATTTCGACCAATGGAGCTATCCATACACAGAATCACTGAAAACACGGCACAAGATAAAAACAACGCCAAATAAATTTATACAAAGGTTATTCGGGCATGTTCCAAATTAACGATTATTGACTTAACGTTCTCATCAACACAATCGTAAAATTACAATGTATCAATGTGTTTATTACGAAAAATTTAATAGGTCAAGACTTAGGCACATAAGAAAGGTGAAAACTCTGACGGAAACACCTCTTGGCAAAATCGAAAAAGTAGTGAAGAGACCAGGCGCAGTAGAAGTTCTGCCGCTTATAGGCGAGGAAGAAATAAATGCGGTTATCGAAGTTTTGAAATCGAGAAGGCTATCGCAGTTAGTCGGAACTAAAGTAAAAGAGTTCGAGGAGGCTTTCGCAAAATATCATAATGTGAAGCATGCAATAGCAGTTTGTAACGGTACCGCTGCTTTACATGTTGCTTTAGCTTCATTAGGAGTAGGACCTGGCGATGAGGTAATCACTGTCCCCTTTACATTTGTATCCAGCGCCACCGCCATTCTACATCAAAATGGTGTACCTGTATTTGCTGACATTGATCCTAGAACTTTTAACATTGATCCCGAAAGCATCAAAGAGAGGATAACTAGGCGTACTAAAGCCATAATTCCAGTGCATCTTCTTGGGCAACCATGCGAAATGGATGAGATCATGAATATTGCCAGAGAACATGATCTGAAGGTTGTTGAAGATTGCGCTCAGGCAGCAGGAGCAGAGTATAAGGGTAAAAAGGTTGGGTCAATCGGAGATGTTGGATGCTTCAGTTTCTATCAGACTAAGAATATGACAACGGGCGAAGGCGGCATGGTCGTTACAGATGATGACGAAATCGCTGAAAGGGCTAGAAAGGTTCGCATGCATGGGGAAACTGGATGGTATAGATATGAATGTCTTGGCTGGAATTACCGTATGACAGAGATCAATGCGGCAATTGGGATTGAGCAACTAAAAAAACTTGATAAATTCAATGAGAAACGTATAGAAAACGCCAAATACTACACAGAACACTTGAAAAACATTAAGCATTTAATTCTACCTTATGTTGCCCCATATGTTAAGCATGTGTTTCATGTATACAACATCAGACTTACTTATGGGCTTCAAAAGTATCGAGACGAATTTTTTGGAAAACTGAAAAATGCTGGCGTACCTGTTTGGCTGGTTTATCCAGGTGCTTTTTACATGGATCCGCTTTTTCAAGAGTTCAAAGCCTATGGAAGTGGATGCCCATTTAAATGCCCATTTTACAGAAAAAAAGGAGGTAAGGTGCGATATCAAAAAGGACTCTGCCCTAACGCTGAGGAAGTTGGGAAAGATGTGATATCTCTATTCACAGATCCTGCGCTTACGGAGGAGAACCTGGCTTTTACAGTTGATACTATTGACGAGGCAATTCAAAACTATGTGAAAGAAGGAAAAATAGGCTAAGACTCTTCGGAGAAAAATTAATAGATCGAAAACAGAAAAATAAAGTTTGAAATGTCTTGGTTAAGTAATTCTGGTTTTTCATGTGTCTTCTGAGTAATACGTTTGACCTTTAAGTTGCCGTTTAGAGCATAGAATCTTGAACTCAAGGATCGTATTCATTATTCTTGGAACACCAGTTGCCCTCCACGTTTTCAAAGAGAGGAAATGACTCAGCTAGGGGAGATAGCTCTCTGGGGCAGTATTGAACAACATGACGTGCTTAAACATTAGTCGTGAACTGTCAAGTTAGTTGCTGAAGCAACAGAGTTGGTCAGGCTAGGTTTTATGACGTCGCTGTCAATATTAGTTTGTTTTCTTCTGCTATTCGTTGCATAACAGATCGGATCTTGGCGATTTTCGCAGCTTCCCCTTCGATTCGCCTGATTTCATCATGAAGGTTGTTTCTCTCTTCTTTAAGTTTCAAAATTGATTCTTCTACTTCAGAAATCTTACCCTCAATTTGTCGTCTTTGTTTGTTGAAATACTCTCTTTTTTCTTCAAGTTTTGGCAGTAATCTCGAGATTCGTTCTAGGCAGTTGAGGATTCCAGAAACGTCAACATCTTCCGCTAGCTCTTCTTCGCTGAATAGGTTTTCTTCTTCAATGTTCAGGTCCTTTTTCAGCGTCATCTCTTCTTCATCTGGTCTTTTCGACTCCTGTTTGACCTGCGAGATTACTTCTTTTTTCTCCGTTCGCCGAAGAGAACTTTGTTTAGAAATAGCATTGATTTCTTTTAACTCGGGTCTCAGTCCGTTTTTCTTGTACTCGTCATATTCACGCCAAGAATTGTAGATTCTGTTACAGCACCAACAGCCAACACGTGGCTCCTTCACTGTGAAAATATGGAATCCGCCACAGTTGGGACAATACATTCTTCCTCTTATTTCGCCGCCGCAACCTTGACAGACGGGTTTCGAAATTGAATAATAGTCGTTTCCACAGAATGGGCAAGCCTCTACCATTATCTTTCATATAAAATAATTTCATGAAACCGCATAAGCATTATGAACAGTTAATCCTTATTAGTAACACATGTAGGTTTGAAACAACGTTGCTCAAGAAACTGATAAATTTGTGTAGATAATCCGAAGAAGTTATACGATAATATGGTTCGTGTTTTTCTTAGATCCTGATATTGGCTTCTGAAGTGAATATTAGGAATATGTGGGCTTTTTCTGTTTAACGTGTATGGCTTGTGACTTGATGAAACCTTTGAATTGCTCTTCGCTTATTCCTTTTCCGAGTGTTCCGTCAAGCCTCGCCGCAACCTTTTCACCGTTGAAGAGTATGATTGTTGGCACGACCTCTATATTGAACTCTGTCCAAATCGGATTGTCTTCGTCATCTATTTTAACTCGCAGAATTTTGGTAGAACCTTCTGCTTCCACGTATTTCTCTAAGACTTTTAGGAAAGATCTGCAGAAAGGACACCAAGATGCATAGAAAAGTGCAAGCACCCTTCCATCGTTGCGGAGGATGTTATCTAAATCGTTAATACTTTCAATCTCTTTCATAATGTTGTCTCTCCAATACAGAGCATTGCGCTTCTAAAAGAGCGCAAATTTCTCTTATGTTTTATACTTGTTTTGCTTTTTTATCTTGCGATACAAGTGTACTATTTCTCTTGTTATTAACATTTCACCATGTCATAAACTTTTTTGTATCCACAAATGTGAAATAATCAAAAGAAAAATCAGTTCTCTTAAGATTTTTGATTTTACGTGGAAGCGGCTTGGAATTAAGCCTGCCCAGAAAGAAAAAAATGCTGTGTTCACTTTATTAATATGTGACGCTACTTACCGCGATAAGGTGAAGAATTCTTTTTTACTTCGCACCTCGTACGCTCATTTGCTTTGTTTGAATTCGGAAATTTATACAAGAAAGCATATTCCGAATACAACTAGTATCGCTGAAAGCATAATTCGCCACGTCACTTTTTCCTTGAGCCATAAAGCAGACATAATTGATGCCCAGAAAGGGGAAGAAGCCCCAAGAGCAGTTGCTTTTGATACTCCAATGAGTTGGATGCTAAATAGAAATGTGATTCCTCCGATTGCCATACCTAGAGTACCTGATATTGCAAGCAATATAAGGTTTCTTCTGGAGATTTGACATTTTCTTGTCCATGGTCTTGATAGAAATATGAGAACAAGAAGAAGGAATGGGTATCTGACTGTATTTGCCGAGATGGTGCTGATTGTAGCAAGTCCGAAAGCGGCTATGGTCATGGCGATAGACCATATTATGGATGTAGTCAGGGCTAAAATGACACCTTTGGAGCGTATTTGAGCTTTATTGCTTTTTTCTGAAGCAACAAAAATAATAGCGAGAAATATGAATGTGATACCTATCAGATGATTCATGAGAAAGGGTTCTCCCAGCATTAGTATACCAAGAAGCATAGTGAAGAATGGAAACGTATAAGCTATTGTGTAGGATTTTGAGACTCCTATTAGGGATATGCTTCTGAGGAATAGGGTGTCGCCTAGTCCGAAGCCTAGTATTGCAGCGATTGTTACGAGAAATAAGCCGTATATGTCAAGTTGGGAGTTTATTTCGCCCGCTATGAAGAAAATTGGTAACATTGATAGGGCTGCGAAGAGCGTTTTTAAGGCGTTAACACTTAATGGATCAATCTCTTTCAAGGGATCTCTTAAGGCAACAGTGGATCCAGCCCATAAGAGAGCTGTGACAAGAGCTAGGGTTTCTTCAAACATTTGAAGAGTAATGTCGCGAATTGGTTATATATTTATTCTTCCATTAATGAACGCATGTCAGTGATTATTCATTTACATTTTTTCTGGATAAGTCGCATGAAAAGGTTCAATTCTAAGCTATACCTTAAGCGCACGCTTTTTTCTTACAGCAAAAATTGTTATCTGTGAGAAAAAGATTTGAGAAAAACAAGACTTTTACCCATTATTACATTAAGAAAAATGAGTTAGAAGTCCTTTTATCACATCACATTCTTGGGCGAAACTGATTGTTCAATCAGTTCTTTAAATTCTTATGCAAAGTACATCAAGACACATGCGCACTTGGAAAAACAGTCTACTGCTGCTTGATTTATTTCACGTGTTCGCAACTCCTATTGGAAGGCTTGAATAACTCTTTTGGCAAAAAGTTCCAGTTGGTCTACAGTTAGAAGTTTTGGATGTGAAAGTGACGCAGCTCGTATCGTAAAGTATTTTACTCCTAGCTTGACGTATTCTTCTATTCTGTCAATTATTTGAGTTGGCGTTCCCATTAGTGTGCCGTCTTCGGTCCTCTCAATAACTCTTGCCTCGAAATTTAGATCTCCAGCCCATGACTTTTCAATTTCGTCATAATTCCTGCCTATCTTCTCACAGTAGTTTCTTAGAATGGTAAGTTTTCTTTTGAAGACCTCAGGTGTTCCGAAGAAGTTTGTTCCTTCTCCTACCTCCGCTACAGCCTTCATGGTGAATTTTTCGCCTCCTCCACCTACCCAAATCCTTGGATAAGGCTTCTGAATAGGTTTTGGATAGTTTAAGGCTCCCTCAAGGTTGTAGTATTTGCCTTTAAAGTATGTTTTATGCTCGGTCCACATAAGCTTGATAACTTGTATGGCTTCTTTCAATTGTTCAACCCTTATCTTTGCTGAAGGAAACGGTATTCCATAGCCTTTGTATTCGTTTTCGTGCCAGCCGGCACCTATCATGAATTCTAGCCGTCCATTGCTTATTACGTCGAGACTCGCCGCCATCTTAGCCAGTAAGCTAGGATGCCTGTAACTGTTGCAGTTGACTAAGGCCCCAATTTTGATCTTTTTTGTTTGTTCGGCTAAGGCTGACAACAAAACCCAGCTTTCAAAAACCATTGCATCTTCAGGTTTCCATATTGGTTGGAAGTGGTCGTATACAAATGCTGAGTGGAAACCTAGCTTTTCTAAGGTCACGAAGTAGTGTCTGATTTTCTCATAGGTTAATCCTTCTTGTGGAATTTGAATTCCGAACTTGATCTGCATGGTTAATTCCATTCTATTGATTATAGTGTAAGTAATATTTTAGATGGTAACTGGCCTCTTCAATGTTTGTTGCTTCTGGCCGTTGTTAAGTGAATTTATTTTGGATAGTCACATTTTATGTTTTTTGTTTTTGGGCTGGATTTAGAGGTATGAGGAAGTATTTTCCGAGCGTGATTAGTATTGCGGGTTATCACGAGAATTAAGCCTTATGGGTCAAGTTGAGGGTTAAGTGTTTCGCATGCTAAGATGTGTGGGAAGCATCATGAGTGCTACGGAGAAGTTTCAAAGCGTTTACGATTAATGGATCGATCTCTTTTAGGGGTTCTCTAAGTATATTGATGGGTCCAGCCCTCAAGAGCGCAGAAAGATTTGAAAAAATTTTCTGCTTTGCGTAAGGATGGCACACGTTTTGTCGATATAGCCGATTTGGTTGTCTACTATATGAGTTCACGGGCAGGACGCGTGTGACAGTAACAATTTGAAGTTTTACCTCAATACAACTGTGTAGGGTTCAATGGTATAGTAGAATGTCAGCATCAATATTAGATAAATAGCTGTGTAGATTAGCAGTCTAGTTTTCGGTTTTGAGCTTAGATTGAGCACGTCCAACTTCGCTGATGCCAATGGGAACATGAATGGCACTTTTTTCTTGTACATGACATATTCTTGTCCGAATCTTTTGGCTAGCTGTTGTTCCTCATATTCTGCTAGGAGAAGGTAAGAAAAGCACAGGGTAATCCACATTAGATAATTGATTAGCCTCCATCCCGTCATAGCGAATCCTAAGGTCCACATGAATATTCCTAAGTATTGTGGGTGTCTTACAGTTCCATAAAGTCCTCTTGTTATTAGTGTTTGTCTCTTAGCTGTATGAGACAGTATCTGATGTACTCCGGCGATGTAGATTGTTAGGCCTATCCCAATCAGGGCGTAGCCGGAATAATCTATTATTGTGGTGATATTCGTGTCTTGTAGGCGAATGATGCCGCTCATGATCTTGTTTACGGATGGAATTTCGGTGAAGAGTAGCCAGGGTGTGTAGAAGATTCCTATAACTGAGAAAAACGCGATGAACATAGGTATCAGAGTGTTGAAGATTACGGGGAAATAGAGAACCCATCCTATGAATGGAGCAGGGCTTGCTAGTTTGAATTCTAAGAGTAGTGAGAACAAAGCTAAAGCTGTAGCAAAGAGACCCAATGCAACTAATAGCCAAGCATCATTCCTTAGAAGAATGCTTTGACTCGTTGTTGGGGGGAAGTTGAGGCCGTTTCTGCTTATCCAGAGATAGGCAAGAGCAAGTATGATTATGGAGACTGTTAAAATTGCTAGTTTCTTGTTTGACACTTTAATCAACAGACTGTTTTCAGTTTTCTAATAAAAATCTTATTGTTCAAGAGATTGTCCTCGATTGTATGCTCTAAAAGATCACGTTTTATGGAGACATAATTCATAGCGCGTGTCGATAATTTGCAATGAACCTTTAGCTTAAATATGGAGGAAAAACATTTCAAAGCGCGTGCACTATTGCATATTTCGCACGCACCCGAGGTTTGA
>JAWBOR010000029.1:0-15896 GCA_038826015.1 Bathyarchaeia archaeon | reverse complement strand
CTGTATAGCTTCAAAATTAAAAAGTTTTTTACAGTTTTAGAAAGCAGTATCGTGTTTCTCTTTTTGGGTTTTATAAATCGATAAAAAAGAAATGAGTTTTCTATCTGGAAAAAGGCTCTTCAGAAAATTAAAATGAGAAAACCTATTCTACATCTTCAGCATGATTATAAGGGTAAAAATATTTCCAACAAATTGCCTAATAAAGTTATCAGGACAAAGTATATGACTAGTAAAGCCATAACTATGAGTAGGTTTTTAACCCATTTGCCGCGGCTCCATACTATTCCAAATGGAATGCCAACAATGAAACCGATTATGTGGCTCCAGTAAGCCACATTTTCACCGCCTCCTATGATATCCGCGTTGGAAACTACCAAGGCATTGTAAATGAAGCAGAGAAATGCTACCAGCCCTAGAGGCATGAGAAATGCCCACGAGAACCTGAGCGGTTTAATAAGCATAACAGTCGCCGTTAACGTAAATATTGCAGCAGAAGCTCCTATCATGATGGTGTTTGGTCCATAAAAGTAGACGCTTAATAAGAATGATAAAATACCTCCAATAAAAAAGGCGGACAGGGTTTTGCTTGCTCCTACCTCCTCTTCCAATGTGCTTCCGAAAACATAGAGAAAAAGCATGTTTCCAACTAGATGTAGAAAATTTCCATGAACAAACAACGCTGTAATAATGGTCCAGAAGCGTCCTTGAAAGAAGGAGGCCCCGCTGAAAACTAGTAAATCAATAATTGATTCATTATCAAAATACCAATAAAAAAAGCTTGTAATGATACAAAGAAAAATTAGGAGCAAAAATCTTTTCAGATCTACCACCCACCGTGTGATGTAGATTCTTTTTTAATAAAGGATTGGTTGAGCTTTTTCAACGTATGTGATTGGGTCGGTTTCTTTGACTGTGCCTTCGTCAACATCTAAAATGTACACAGCGTGAATTCGAGCATTTTTTATCTCATCTAGACTTACTGGGGGATTACTATAATGCAGATCGCATAAGGCTTTAATCTCTTTTATCTCGCCCATCTGCCGGTCACGCGGAGGCTTAATCAAAACTGGATGAATCTGCATAACATAATGAGGGGGAGTGGCTAACACGAATTTTTCAGCATAGCCGCTATAACGAGTTATCTTGCTCGCTATTCTGGCCTTGCAATAGGTTGTCGGATCTAACGCGTGCTCCGGTGGCACGAATCCTGTTTCAACTTCTACGATTAGAGTACCTAACCCTTTGGTTGCGTAGACATCGCATGAAAGGCTATCGAGAGATCGTTCCAAACTAACATTGTAACCAGATAACAAAAGGTATTTGGCGCAGACGAGTTCCATAACTGAGTGATTAATTTTCACCAAGTTCTTTTGATGAAGAGAAATGAGTCTTTCTTTTAATATCCGCATTTCTTTGGATACAGCCCCATTTTCGTTACCACAAAGTCTCTGGACAAGGAATTCAAGGTCTTCCTCGAATTTTTCCACTTTAATCATTCCGCTAATCTAGAATATTAGATGTAAATATTTAAAAATTTAGCGATGAATTTGTAAGAGATTAGGCGTATCAAATCTGTGATTTAGCGGAATCTGAAAAAATCGATGACTTCAGTTTTGTTTGGATCTTTATTCTTTTTTCTACTCTTTTTTCATTTTATAATATATATAGTTCAATTTTTTGTGTAGAAAAGTTTATATCAGAAAAAATTGCCACATCTAAATTGCAAGCTGGGAAGTATGCTTTAAGTCATTGCGTTGGGATATTGAACGTGCCAACCGAAACGGCTAAAGGTTGGCGCGTGGAAAAGACGATATTCCAAACGGGCTGGACAATGACTTAAGGCTTAGACCCAGCTTGAGTAATTTTTTGTTTAACAACCAAGTACCAATGATTCTCCTATAGAAATTAATAGAAGCCATAAAAAATTCAGTTTCACGTTTGCATGGTTTTAAGTTGGCTTTTATACATTTCGATGATTTCATTAACTGTTGTTGCGTCTTCAGGTGATTTGTCTGTCCGATAGTTTCCTGTGAACCTTGGGAATCTAATAGCTAATCCGCTTCCTTTTCTTATAACGTCCATCGCGCACGTGTGTATGGGACTCAGAGTTATCTCTGCTCCAATCACCTCTAAGACTATCTTAGGTTCAAACCACACATCCGCCTCTAAGCTGGAGTTAACGCGCGGGTGACGATGGTCAATCTTATGCGGTTCCATTATTCTTGGGATCTTTTCTAAGTCTTCGTCTGTGAAACCTGATCCACATTTGCAGACTGTTTCGAATATGTCGTTATCAGGGTTATAAGTTGCAAGAAGCAAAGCACCATATGTTCCGGCTCTTTTCCCTCTTCCATGGAAAGCTCCGACAACAACAAGATCAACGGTATCCGTCATCTCGCTTTTGTAGTCACGTTTGTATTTTATCCAAAGCCAGCCTCTGGCTCCAGCTTGATATATCGAGTCTTCACCTATTGATTTACATACAAGTCCTTCGCACCCGTTCTCTATAGCTTCCTCAAAAAACTTCTCCATTTCATCAGGATCAGCCGTTATCAGATACTTAGCCATCTGAATTCGATCGTTTTGCCTGATGATCTCCTTGAGGGCATTATGGCGAACCAGGTAAGGCTCCAATGTTAGATCTCTTCCATTGACATAAAGAACATCGAAAACGAATAGTGACACTGGATATTCGTTTATTGCCTTTTCGATTTCGTATTTTCGTCTTCTATGCATTAATTCCTGAAAAGGCATCAACTCGCCTGTGTCCAAATTCACTGCGACACACTCGGCTTCGATAATGGCCTCTTTAGGAATGATATTGTTTTTGATCAACTCAGCTGCATCAGGATATTGATCCGTTATATTTTCAAGCCTTCTAGAGAAAAGAATAACTTGGTCTCCATTTTTGTGGGCTTGTATTCTTTCTCCGTCGTATTTGTATTCTGCAATACACTTTCCGCCGAGTTTCTCAAGAATCTCCACGGGTGAACTTAAGCGTTCAGCCAGCATAGCTCTGATTGGTTCTCCCAAAGAAATTTTGAAGTCTTTTAGTCCTTCTAGACCGTTTTCCGCAACCACTCTCGCCACTCTGCCTAAGTCGGAAGAGATGTTGTAGGCTCTTTCTAAAATAGCTCTTGCTTCTTTGCCGCCACCGTAGGCAATGGCTAAAGCGTCAAGAACAGTCATGTCGGCTATTCCAAGCCGCAGTTCGCCTGTAACTGTTCTTATAAGGTATTTTGCTTCCTTGGGTGTTGCATCCGCCAAAAGACCTGAAAGAAGGTTTAGTTTCTGTTCAATTGAACCGGAGCCTGTGGCTTTAGCGATTTTATCAAGCATTTGGTAAACACTTTCCACTGTTAAGGGTTTACTGAAGAAGGTTGCTTGAAGCTTTTTTTCAAGGAACTTTTGAGTCGTTTCGCCTAGGTCTCCTGTTTTCTTAAGTTCGTCCTCTATCTCTTTTTCTTTTCGACCAGTCGCCTTTGCAACCGCTTTTATTGCGAGCTTCTCCGCTATTCCTATCTCAATACCCATGAAATCTGGGTAAAGTTTTCCTTGTGTCAAATAAACAACTTTATCAATTATCCCTTTAGGGGTCTGTTTGAGTAATTCAACTAGATAATCAGTCATCTCAAGTCTTTTAGTTGTATCTTCAATCTTTTCATAAGCCTCAGTAACCAAAGAATACCTCAAACCAAGACCCCTAATAATTTCATTCTCGCACAGATATTAAAGTTAAACGTATTTTTCCGTGTCGAACAAAGAGAAAGAATCTTTATTGCTGGACTTTAATCGTTTCCCACATTGCGGACAAAAAATCGCGTCCGACGGAACCTTTTGTCCACATTGGTAACAGAAATTTGGCTGGAAAGCTATTATTCCTGTAGGCCGAACGAGAATTGGCTGTTCTAAGGCTTTTTCTTTAGTGAGCAAAGAATAGTAAAGGTAGCCAAGTGCAATTGGTAAGAGCGGCTGAACAAACGACATAATTATTGCCGTGATCACTTCCCCGAAAGGGAAAAAGGAGACGCCGATGAAACCACTGATAGCTGTGCCAATTATATCTGCTGCCACAATTAGAAGACCGATCAAAAGTAGAATTCCGAAGGTTTTCTTCCATCGGTGGGCTACAAGCTGTCTGCTTCTTCTAAGGCTTTCGAAAACGCCTAAACGTTCAATAATAATCACGTGCACAGTAAGGCTGAAGATTATGGCAACGACGATTCCCGGCACGATGAATAGAATGAGACCCGACGCAATTAAAACTCCCGTCATAAGCCCCACCGCTAGGAGAGATGGAAACCTACTGAGAACAAGACTAGCTCCCTCTCTAAAGTTTGCTTGTCCTTTTTCGAATATGTCTGAAGAGTACTTAACAGCTATTCCGTTAACTAAAGTTGTTATAACCCATTGTGTCACAAAGAGCAAAGCGGCTAAACCGATTGCGATAGACACATAATTGATCATCCATGAGATGGATTCTTCTGTGAAACTTTCAGGAGGACTAAATAAAGGCATAAGCTGACGCGTAAAATGCCCTAAAACTGCATTCATCATGTTTGCAGATAAGAAAGGGATAAAGAGCCATTTGAAACATGTCAAATAAAGTTTAACGGATTGGCTGAGGATTTCTGACATGGAAAGTTCTTTAGGTAATCCACGGAAAACCACGTGCAGATACCTCAATCTTGTAATTGTTCTATTAAATTAATCTTCCAGAGATTAATTTGTTGTTTCTTTTTGGTTCAAATTTTATGAAATATTTCTTTTAGCATTTTCTTGAATTCTTCACCAATTTTAGCTGGATATTTGTAGGGTTCTTTTAGTGTGATATAAAGCAAACCCAATATAAGCCTACCGGCTATAGAAATTGCATAAGCAATAAGCATAGACTCCTGAAAGCCGAATCCAAGAGTCGTGAGAAAGTCCATACAATAGCCGCCTGCGATAGAACCGATAAAAGTAAAGATTCCCACTAAAGCATTAAATAATCCCACATAAGATCCCAAAAAACCTCTAGGAGAAATATCCAATAAGTAGGCTGAGAGAGCGACATCTGAAGAAGCAACTATAATTCCGATTATGAACTCTACCATTATAAGTTCGTAAACTGAGGAAGCAAAAGCATATATGAGAGGGATAAGAAAAGCAACGCTCTGCCAATAAGCAAAAGCGGTTTACGACCTGCTCTGTCTGCCAATTGACCTGTAAACCTTCTAGCCATTATACCGGTGAAACCAGAGATTACGCTTAAAAGAGATATTTGAAACAGATCTGCTTTGACAACATTTACCAAAGTTAAAGTGAAGATGGCCAGGCAAAAGCCATAAAAAAGCCTTGCCCAGAGGTTAGAATACAAAGTCTTCTAAAATAATCATTTGTTTTTAAAGCGTCGATCCATCCTTTGAAAGTAAAGATTTCTTCAGATGATGCCTTTTCTTTAATTTTCAAAGATATGAATGTTGATAATAAAATGAAAATGAATCCTAGAATCACTGGTACCCTATATATTTCTCTAACGCTTTCATATTTTGATGTTACATAAAGGACGTAACCGGCGATTAGGGTGGCAGGCACGCTTCCAATGGAGACCATAGCGTTGAAATTTGCGAAGATTCTTCCTCTATTGTATTCTCTGCATAAATCACCTATAAGCGAGTTTAAAGCTGGAGCTATCATAGCCGCGAAAAGGGAGCTTAACGCTATAAAAAAGATAAAGCTCAAAACATTTTCCACGAACAATAATGGCAGCAATAAAAAGCCATATAACAATCCGCCAAAGAATATGAAGAAAACTCTCTTTTTGAACCTATCCATGGCTAGACCCCACGGTATTTGGGCTATGTTAGGCAATGTCAAGTTTATTGCTCGGACCCATCCTAGCTCTGTAGGCGAGGCGCCCAATTGAGCTGCATAGATGTGTATGAAAGGATTTATGACGCCGTTTCCGAAAGAGAATATGATGGTTCTTCTGGAGATCATCTTTAGATTTTGGATGTCAGGTTTGTTTGAAAGTTGTTCTGGCATCTTTCTTCGCACCGATTAACATGTGTCGTTTATAAATCTTGATTCGGCATAGTAATTCCTAAAGTTGTTTGCACTTATTTAAACCTGAATCTTAAAAAGCCAAATGGCTCAAGATGTAGAAAAGAATATGAACAATAATGTCTAAATTAATTATGAAGCGTGTTTATATGAGTTTTATCATTAATGCTTAATTCAAAAGGTTTGATCTTCATGGGAGTAAACTTAGGCGACCTAGTTTCTAAAACGACAGTTGATCTGAAGAATCTTAGCGGAAAAATAGTAGCCATTGATGCTTACAACGCACTTTATCAGTTTCTAGCTATCATAAGACAACCAGATGGAACACCCCTTAAGAATCATTCTGGAAGGATTACGAGTCACCTAAGCGGCTTGTTTTACAGAACATGCAATCTGCTTGAGATGGGAATCAAGGTCATTTATGTATTCGACGGAGTCCCCCCAACCCTTAAGGAAGCTGAAATCAAAAGAAGATCGAAGGTTAAGGAAGAAGCCTTAGTGAAATATGAAACAGCTTTAAGCCAAGGCAGAGTCGAAGAAGCACGCATGTATGCACAGATGACAGCCCGCCTGAAAGATTATATGACTGATGATGCGAAGCGTCTTCTAAGCCTAATGGGGGTCAGTTGGATTCAGGCGCCCTCAGAAGGAGAAGCACAAGCAGCGCATCTCGTCAAAAAAGGAGATGCACATTTTTGCGCCAGCCAAGACTATGACAGTATTTTATTCGGAGCGCCATCTCTGCTTAGAAATTTAACGATCTCAGGTAGAAGGAAACTTCCCAGGAAAAATGTGTACATCGATGTCGTTCCAGAAATAGTTGAGCTACAGCGGGTCCTAAAGGAACTAGAGGTCACCCACGAACAACTCATTGATATTGGAATTCTCGTCGGTACCGACTTTAATCCCGATGGTGTGAAAGGTATAGGGCCTAAAAATGCACTTAAACTAATAAAGAGGTATGGAAGCTTAGAAAAAGTTTTGTCTGAAATTAAGAATGCTGAATTTCCAGTTGAGCCACAACGTATAAGACATATTTTTCTTCATCCGGATGTTAGAGATAATTATAAAATAGTTTGGGAAGAACCCGATGTAGAAGGCGTGGTTGCCTTTCTCTGCGATGAAAGAGATTTTTCTGAAGACCGTGTGCGAAAAGCCCTTGAAAAAACAACTGAAGGCATGAAAAAAGCCAAAGCCAGAACTACTTTAGAAACATGGTTTTAAAGCATCATCATAAATTTAGAAATGTTATCGGTGAAACTTAAAAACAAAAGACATTTTATAATTTTAGTATTTATATAGGTGTCTACATGTTTTAAAGTGGTATGTACAACGAGGTTGTGCTTAAGCATTATAGAAACCCCAGAAATGTTGGCGAAATCGAAAACGCAGACGGTATTGGAATTTATATGAGTGATTTTTGTGGTGACATAACTAAATTCTGGATAAAGGTTGTGGAAGGAAAGATAGTGGATGCGAAGTATAAAACTCAAGGATGTGCAGCTTCAGTAGCATGTGGTAGCGTACTCACGGAACTCGTTAAGGATAAGACTATAGAAGAAGCCTTAAAAATCACGAAGGATGATATAGTAACCGCTTTAAACGGATTGCCTCAGCAGAAAATTCATTGTTCTGTTTTAGCTGACGACGCTCTAAAAGATGCCATTCGCGATTATTTCTCAAAAAACAATTTGCCTGTTCCTCAAGAATTAATTGAGAAACATGAAAAAATAAAACCGTTAATAGAAGATATGAAACAAAAAGGATACATCTTAATCTAAAATGTGGAATTTTCCATGGGGAGCTAGCCGAAACATGAGCTACAAACACACTTATTATTCAGAGACATCACGTGTTCGACCTGAATAAATTTTTGGATAATTAGACGCCCACCCATTATTTCTCAGCCAGGCTTTTTCTTTACTGAGCAACAATATAGATTTATATTTTTAGTTAAAAAAATTGTAAGAGAAATTAAACGACAAGAGACAATATTTGGTTTAATTGATAACTTTAATTAAAGGCCAAAGTGTTAGTTAAGAAACAATTTGGTTCAGCCCTCTTAGAAAGGCGTGACTCACATTTGAAGGAGAAAAAACATGAGTGATCTTCGCGAGAATGAAAAGAAAATATTGATTGCGTTAAAGGATGCTATTGCAGTCAAACCTGTTACTGGTATTCCGCCAAGAGGAGCTATTAGTATTGATGACATTGCAATAAGAACCGACTTAGCACATTCTGCAGTTATGCGCTCTTCACTTTTGCTTAAATCTATGAACCTAGTAAACATTCACGAAAAAAGGAGAACAAAGGTTTCACTAAATGAAGAAGGAAGAATCTACGCCGAATGGGGATTGCCTGAGAGACGGCTAATTGACAACCTACTGAAAATGGGCGGAGAAGCATCTGTTGAAGAAGCTTTTAAAGCTGCATCTATAGAAAAAAGTTTTTCAGTCATCGTCGTGGGATGGCTAGCCCGCAAAGGCTGGGCGATAATAAACAAGGAGAATCAGAAGTTAAAATCCATTGTGGAGCAGTCTCCACCTCAAGGTGCAGATGAGAAGCTCTTATCATTACTGAAAGAAAAAGAAGCCGTGTTCGTTGAGGATTTAAATGAAAACCTAAGAAGCGCTGTTTCCGTTCTGAAGAGAAGAAAAATACTCGATGTTCATGAGGAAACTGTGAGAGAACTGGAACTAACAGAAGAAGGATGGAAGCTCGTTTCTAAAGGGTTAGAAATCGTTAGAGAGATAAGTCAGCTTACTCCTGAACTCATCGCGACGGGAAGATGGCGGGAAACAAAGCTCCTAAAATATAATATTAAAGCACCAGTAACTCGAATGTGGCCAGGTAAGAGGCATCCTTATCTGAGGTTTTTAGATGAGTTAAAAGAGAAACTTGTCGCCCTCGGCTTTAAAGAAATGACTGGACCAATTGTGGAGCTCAGCTTCTTCAACTGCGACGGGTTATATATGCCTCAAGATCATCCGGCTAGAGAAGTTCACGACATGTATCTTGTGAAGGAGCCCGAATATGGTAATCTGGATGCTTATGAACACTTTTTGAGGCAAGTGAAGGAGACGCATGAAAACGGTTGGAAAACGGGTTCGAGGGGTTGGGAATATTCTTTCTCCATGCATATGGCTGCACGTTTGATGTTACGCAGCCATACGACTTCTCTAAGTGCGAGAACCTTGATAAACGATGAACTAGAGATTCCTGGGAAATACTTCGCTGTGGCTCGTTGTTATCGTCCTGAAGTGGTTGACAAAACCCATCTCAGCGAGTTCAACCAGGTTGAGGGAATAATAGTCGGTGAAGATTTAACTCTGCGAGACCTATTAGGCGTTTTGGAACAATTCGCCATCGACATTGCAGGTGCGGACAAGGTGAAGTTTAGGCCCGATTATTTCCCTTTCACGGAGCCCAGCGTTGAACTAATAGCTTACAAAGAAGGTTACGGTTGGTTGGAGTTTGGCGGTTCAGGGATTTTCCGTCCAGAAGTAACTTTGCCCTTGGGTATAGAAGTCCCAGTTTTAGCTTGGGGTTTAGGCGTCGACCGCTTGTTCATGATGAAAGCAGGAATCGACGACATACGCTATTTGTTCTCTCAAGATCTAGATTGGATAAGACGGAAGGAGCTGACTTAGATGCCGACTGTTGAAGTTAACCGTGAGGACTTTGAAGCGTTACTAGGTTTCGGACTACCAAAAGACCCAGAAGAACTTAACGACATATTAGCCTATGTTAAAGGTGAAACAAAATATTTCGATGAACAGGAGATTCACATTGAAATAAAAGATAGCAACCGCGCTGACTTGTGGAGCGTTGAAGGCCTTGTCAGGGCGTTAAAAGGGTTTCTGAACTTCGAAAAAGGGTTGAAAAATTATGACGCCGCGGGGAGTTCTGGCGTTGAGATATGGGTCGACGCAAGACTGAAGGATATTCGTCCGTTTATTGCATGTGCCATTATAAAAAACGTTGAGCTCAACGACATTGCGATTAGACAGATTATGCATCTCCAAGATAAGATGGATCAAACCTATGGAAGACAGAGAAAAAGAACTTCTATAGGGCTCTATAACTTTGATTTAGTCAATCCGCCTCTTCGATATGGGGTTGCAAAACCAGAAGAAATCAGTTTTGTCCCCCTTGAGTTCGAGGAAAAATTAACTTTGAGAGAAATTTTACAAAAACATCCGAAGGGAGTAGAGTACGGTCACATAGTTCAGTCACATCCTTTTTGGCCAATCTTCATGGATTCCGAAGATAGGGTTTTGTCTTTTCCGCCTATTATTAACTCAAACGATTTGGGACGGGTTACTGAGGACACAAGAAACGTGCTTATCGAGGTTACTGGAACAGTTTACAAAACCGTGCTTAACACATTGACCAATGTAACTTTGGCTCTTGCTGACCGGGGAGGAAAAATCCATTCAGTCAAAGTTCACTATCCATATGAAAACATGAAGGAAGCCATAACCCCCGAGTTGAAAGGCGAGATTTTGGATATAGATGTTGAATATATTTGGAAAGTTATAGGAATGAAGCTGAATCCCTCAGAGTTAAAGGATTTTTTGGAGAGGGCTCGTTACGGCGTAATCAAGACAACAAGGTCAAAAATAACTGTGGAGATACCCTGCTACCGCGTGGATGTTATGCATCCAATCGATGTGGTGGAAGACATAGCTATAGCCCATAATTACAATAGGATGCAGCCGCGATGGCCTCAGCTGTTGACTATTGGAGGCGTATCATCTGAAACGAAATTCAGCGAATTAGTTCGAGAAGTCATGGTTGGCTTAGGTTTTCAAGAAATATTATCTTTCTCTTTGAGCAATCCTGAGACTTTGTTTATAAGAATGAACCTTAAACCTGAAAGAGTTGTTGAAATAGCCAATCCAAAGGTTTCATCTATGGTTTGTTTAAGAAGTTGGCTTCTTCCTAGCCTCATGGAATTTCTCAGCCGCAATATCCATGTGGAGTATCCTCAAAAAATCTTTGAAGTAGGCTACTGCGTTGTGCATGAAGAAAAAGAAGAAAATAAAACAAGAGACATTGAAAAACTTGCTTGTGTAACAATGCATTCAAACGCAAGTTTCACAGAGGCAAAATCTATGCTTGAGGCTTTTCTCATGAACCTTGGATTGCGATATGAACTAGAAGAAATGGTTCACGGGAGCTTTATTGAAGGAAGAACAGGAAGAATAAATATTGGCAAAGAAGAAGTTGGATTCATCGGCGAAATTCATCCTCAAGTACTCCAAAATTGGAACCTAGAAAACCCAGCAGCTGCATTCGAGATAAATCTTAATAAACTCAAAGATTTTTTTAACGATTAAAAGTTCTGGGAAAGAAACGTTTATCTAAAAATTCCCTTATTTTCTTATTGGCGATGATATGAGCTTTTGATGAATCCCGCTGGAACCCTCTTTCCCAAAAGGGCTCGCATAGACGGACTCAACTGAGATGGATGTTTCCTCATCCGTCTATGAAGGAGGGTTTACCTAGATGCGGGACACAGCGGGCGTGGGCGCCAGAAAAGCCACGTGAGAGAGAGCTTAGCTGAAGAAGAGCGAATAGCTCATTGGTGAGGCTGAGTGTTAGTTGCGTGGAACACAAAATGGTGCCCACGATAAATTCATAAAAACGGGCTAATCATCCATAAGAAAAAAGGAAAATCTTGTAAAAATCAAATTCTTATATTTTGCTTCTTTCTTCTTTCCGATAATAATCTGTCCATTTAAGTTTACGTGGGTCACGTTTCAATTCGAGAGCACTTTTCCTGCATTTACTTGAACAAAACCTTAGAATTGAACCGTCGTTTTTAACGTACATCATCCCTCTTCCGGGGCTAAATTCATCTCCGCAAAACGAGCATCGGAAAGATTTAGGCACCGTTAACCAGCTCCATCATAACAGCCTTAAATAAAAATAACATTAAAAGTAACACACTTAGGGATATTGTTTCACGATCATCTGATCTTTTTAGCTTCTCTTTCAGTTTCTCTGAGCATGAGCACATCATTTAAACGAACAGGTCCCTTAACGTTCCTCGTTATGATTCTTCCTTTATCAGGACCCTCGAGCACACGTACTCTGACCTGTTGAATTTCGCCAGTGGCTCCTGTTCTTCCAACTATCTGGATAACCTCTGCTGGAGTTAAAAATTCTTCAGCTGCTTCCTTCTCGCTCATCAGCTAACCCCTTCCTTCAATTTAGCAACCCTGGTTATGATCTCCTTAACTAAATCTGCGGCTTCTCCAGGTTCAATTATGCTTACAGATGCTGATGGGACATCTATTCCCGTTGCGGCACCTATCTTGGCTTTACTTGGAACAAAGATATATGGAATCTTTCTTTCTTCGCAGAGTATAGGCAGATGCGCAACAACCTCGGGCGGATCCACATCTTCTGCTATGATGACTAGCTTTGCTATTCCTCTTTCAACTGCCTTCGTTGTCTCATTTGTGCCTTTACGTACAGAACCTGTTTTAGACGCTGTCTGTAACGCTTCGTAAGCCGCGTTGGCGACCTCTTGGGGGACTTCAAATTTAACGAAAAATGGTTTTGACATTCTCATCACCTAAACTTCATCAACACATGTTTCAGTTCAGTTATTTTTAAACCCTACTATGAATAATTTACCTATATATGTTACGGTTTTCTTTTCAATAATTTTAACATTTCGGAATGCTGTTCATCTTTTCAGTCTCCTGCTTAAAATATAAACGTTCTCTTACTGTATGAAGAATAACGTTATGAGAGAACTTTCCTTTATTTATGAGCGAAAAATGCGTTAATTCTTCCATCTTTGTTATCAACCCCAACAAAACCGAAACGCTCAAATTGAACAACCATTTGAAAATCACCAAATGCTTCGGTTATGAGGTATTCTTCAAATTTCCTTTCGACTAAGCCTTTTATCGTAGATCCATCAGGCATCGTAACTTCAAATGGAAGGGCTTGTCCCTCCGGGATCCAGTGAATCAACTGAGCACCTAATTTTCTAGCTTCATCGTAAGTTTCACTGTGAAAACTTGCAATGACTTTGTTTTCTTTAACGTTTCCAATTTGTATGTTGAACAGCTCCATCAAACGAATGATTGAGCCTTCTTGAAGGCGATTAGCATCTTTGTTTGAGATGAGAAAACACGCCACGCCATCTTTTGGTTTAACTTCAAAAATTCGAGAGCCTTTTTCTGGGTAATCGGGATGTAAAGGTATGTGAGCTATAAAATTCTTTGCGATGCCTTTAACTATTAGTTTCACTGGTTCTTGGACAAAAAAGAATCTGTAAGCTAATGGATCCACTATTTTTCTATTGTAGGCGTAAAGGTTTTCCCAGCTTAGAGTTATGTCAACCGGTCTAGGACCTATGTCGATTATAAGACGCCTTATAGCTTCAGGCATTATTCCTCTTCGTCTTAAAGCCAAAAACGTTGCCAACCTCGGGTCATCCCACCCTTTGTAAGTCCCTTCCTTGACCCCACGAAGAATCTTTGACTTACTTAAGGAAGCTCCTTCAATCTTTAGCCTACCGTAATGCATGGCTTCAGGATACTCCCAACCTAAATAACGGTAAAGATATTCCTGCCTTCGTTGATTGGTTAAATGCTCCTTTCCTCTTATAATATGAGAAACACTCATCAGATGATCATCGATGCCACTGGCAAAATTATAAAGAGGCCAAACTCGGTATTTACTACCAATCCGTGGATGCGGATATTTTTTCGTATCGATAACTCTGAAAGCTGGCCAATCTCTAATAGCGGGGTTAGGATGATCTAAATCTGTCTTAATTCTCACAACGGCTTCTCCTTCTTCATATTCGCCATTGAGCATAGCATCCCAACGGGATAAATGCTCTTCTTTCGGCAGATTCCGGCATAGGCAAGATCTTTTTTGTTTTATCAATTCTCGAAATTCTTCAGGTCCACATATACATACATACGCTTGTCCGTTTTCCAAAAGTTTCTCTGCGTATTCATAGTAAATCTCGATTCTGTCGCTTTGGATGTATTCAGCGTCCCAATTACATCCGAGCCATTCTAGATCCCTTCTTATCAAATCAAAGAATTGAAGGGCAGACTTCTTCAGCCTAGGATCCGTATCTTCAAATCGCAAAATGAAAACGCCATTATAAATTCTGGCATATTCATGGCTGAGAATTATAGCTCTGGCTGAACCAAGATGGAGGACACAGTCGGGATTAGGTGCAAAACGGGTAACTACCTGCCTATATTTTTCCACGTTGGGTAAAGGTGGCAACTTCTTTTCTTCGACTTTCTCTTTTTCTTTCGCAAGCATTTCCGGCCATAGTTCACTGACGATTTCGCGCTGTTTGTCCAGCGACATCTCATTGATTTCTTGCACAACCTCATTGATTAAAGATGTCAAGGTTCTTATTCTTTTCTTTAACTCGGGTTTTTCACTGAGTAACTTTCCAAGAACCGGATTTGTTTGGGCTTTTCCTTTGTGGGAAATGGCGTTTATTAGAGCTATTCTTCGAATGATTTCCTTAATTGCAAAGTCCTCTTCGGGATTTACCATAATTATTTTTCCCTATTTCATGATCCGCTAAATACTCCTATGTATAAGGTACTCGGCCAGTGTTTTCAGTTTTTCCTTTGCTTCTGAAGGCTGGAGAATCTTATCGACTTCACTCCAGCTCTCCTGAACAATTTTCGATGCAAACTCTTTTGCATAATCTATTGAACCATATTTTTTGATTATTTCAATCGCCTTTTCCCTTTGAGCTTTATTTAATGTATGCATACTAAGTATCCTTAAAAGATCTCCTTTGTCGGCGGGATCAGCCTTATGCAGGGTATGAATTATCATCAAAGTAAGTTTTCCTTCAGTTATGTCCATTCCCAACCCGCCTTTTCCTTTGGCAAATTGTTCGCCAACAAGGTCCAATACGTCATCTTGAATTTGAAAGGCGATACCAATGGATTCCGCGAGTCTCCCCATCTTTCCAACAGTCTCTTCATCTGCATCTGCTAGCACAGCCGCCATCTTCGCCGCCATCCTGGCAAGAGTCCCTGTCTTGAAAGCGCACATCTGGAGGTAGTGCTCCTCAGTAACTTCGTTGGCTGGAATTAGGCCCTTATGCCAAGCGATATCCATAGCTTGACCAAAGCTTAAGTTAATCATTTCCTGGATATGTATCTCATAAAGTTTTCTTGCTTTTTCAGATGAAATTTCTCTTTTTTTCTCGCTTAAGATTATCATAGGCAAGAAATACATAGATTGAGACACATTAACAGCGACATCAAGACCGAATAACCGATAAGTGCATAGTTTTCCCCTTCTAGCCTTAGATGAATCCTCAATATCATCAGCTATCAATGTCCCATTATGAACAATCTCAGGGATAACCGCGAAATCCAGAAATTCTTCGGAATCGGCACCTAAAGCTTCGCAAACCAAAATAAAGAGAGCTGGACGCCAACGTTTTCCTCCTCTGTCAAGAAATTCCCAAACTGGTTTAGCTATAGCCTTGTTTAAAGCCTCCAAATCTATTTTGTATCTTGGAGGGTTAAGCTTAAAAATTAATGAGTCCTCTCTGAATAATCGGGGAATATATTTTTCAATGCGTTGGTTAATCAATTTGGCTTTCTCTTTCAACATTTCTTCTATGTTATTATTCTTGCCCATATGCTTCAACCTCTTCGTTTAGCATATGCCTTCAGATCGTACCCTCTTGCTTCAAGCCATTCGGCGGTTCTTCCAGTTATAACGAGAGGTGAATCTTTCAATTTCTTTATTGAAATGGCGCCGACAATGAACATTACGGTTTTTAATTGATGCAAAATGAAATATATCCTCTGTTTCACTTCTTCGCT
>JAWBOR010000028.1:0-16584 GCA_038826015.1 Bathyarchaeia archaeon | reverse complement strand
GGGCGCTGGAGCAAATCCGAACGCCAATCCAATTGAACCCGAGCTTATAAAATTTGAGAAGAAGGCCTCAGCTGGCGCAGATTTCTTCCAAACCCAAGTTGTCTTCGACATAGAAACCGCTAAAAACTTTCTCAAAGAAACCAGCAGATTCAACGTTCCTGTGATAATAGGCATATTTCCACTCAAATCTTTTGGAGTTGCAGACTATTTTGACAAAAACGTGCCCGGCGTAAAGGTTCCCAGAGAACTTTTAGATGCGTTGGCGAAAGCTGGAGAAACCCAAGATAAAGCCAAAAAGAAAGCGAGATACAACGAGATAAACCTCAACTATTTTACTGAATTTATCAAAGAACTCAAAAAAACCACCCCGGCAGCTGGTTGCCACATAATGTCTGTCGGATACGAAGAAATCATACCACTACTAGTTGAAGCAACCAAATAAAGTAAGACATTAACTTTAAAAAAGAAAAAGAGAATATTGATTCTATGAGACTTGTTGATACTCATACTCATTTGGAGGATGTAGAAAACTTAGATGAAGCTCTTACAAGAGCTGAAGAAGCTGGGATAATTGCTGTAATAGCGATGGGTTCAGATTACGAAACGAACCGTTGGGTTTTAGAAGAAAGCCTTAAGCATGAGAGAAATCGATTGAAAATTTATCAAGCTGTGGGGCTTCATCCTATGGGTCTGGACATGTCCCAGATTGATGAGACTTTCAGGTTAATTGAAGAGAACATTGATAAAGCTGTTGCTATAGGTGAAATAGGGCTAGACTACTGGTACAAGGATGCTCGAAAAGATATTGGTAAAAAAGAGCGACAAAGAGAACTTTTTAGAAGGCTACTTGAGTTGGCAAAGAAGAAAAATAAACCAGTATCAATTCATAGTAGAGGCGCATGGACAGACTGTGTTAACACAACTATTGAATTAGGAGTCGTGAAAGCTATTTTTCACTGGTTCAGTGGACCTTTAGATGTTTTGAAAAAGCTGTTAGACCACGGGTATTATGTTTCAGCCACGCCTGCGGTTGCCTATAGCAAAGAGCATAAAGCGGTTATTGAAAACACGCCTTTGGACAACCTTGTTTTAGAGACGGATTCGCCAGTTGCATATGCAGGAGAAACGTCTGAACCCTCTCACATTGTTAAAGCTCTTTCAGCAGTCGCAAAGATAAAAACTGAGAGGGAAGAGATGGTAGCTGAGATAACAACTGAAAATGCCCGAACAGTCTTTAAGATCTAAAAATTTTTGGAAGAATATTTTCAAACTAATTACCATTTCGTTTTTATTATCCCTTTCAAATATCGGTATTTCCAACTCAATGCAAGCCGGATAACCTATTTATGTTTTTGACATTGAGAAAAATGAAAAAAGGCTATTTGTAAAAGAGAAAACCTAAGACTGATAACATAAGGTTTTCTTTGATTCTGTTGCTTAATGCCTTGAGTTAAAAACGTGGAATGATTAGAACTCGCAAAATCTCGATTGTTCTGGATGCACCATATTTTCTAGCGTTAAAACAGTTTTAACAACTTGATGAATCATCCAAAAGATTTAAAAAGATAGAAGAGTGAATTTTTCAAAAAGGCCTCGTTTTTATGAGGTTTGAAAGCGCTATTTCCTCATGTTGCTTTGAGGTTATAGCAGAGTCACCAACAGAAGATGAACAGAAATGCGAGCGAAGTGGAAGAAGAAGCGAATGCGCCGTGAGAAAAGAAAGAGAAAACAGAGACGTGAAAGATATAAGTAAGCGCATCCGATTCGAAACGAAAACATAAAATTAATGAATTATTTTCTTCGTTTAACCAATTGAGTTTTAGTGATATTAAAAACACGCGGTCTATTTCTTTTTTTAATGGTTCGTGAAATAAATAAAAGTGGAAAAATTCTTCTTTAAGCAGTAAAAACGTTATCATCAGGTATAAATACGGTGACGCATACAAAAGATTGGTTAATCTCGAAAATCTAATTAAGTGAGAATAATGCCTCGCTCCACTTTGATCTTTCAACCTTACGGGAAAAGAATTGAAATAAGCTCTGAAAAGAGCCTCCTCGAGGCAGCGAAAGAAATCGGGGTGAATATCAACTCAATATGTGGAGGGAGAGGAAGCTGTGGCAAGTGCAAGGTCATCATACGTCACGGAGAAGAAATCTTATCATGTCCTACTGAAGTTGAAGAGCTTCTTTTTTCAGAAGAAGCCCTAAAAAACGGATTTAGATTGGCATGTCGATCGGTTGTTAGAAGCGAGGGAACAATAATAATAGAGGTGCCGCCTGAAAGCCAGATTAACCGTCAAAGGTTACTTCTAAAAGGCTTAGAAAGACCTCTGAATCTTGCACCAGCTGTAAAAAAGGTCATGGTTAACGTTAAAAAACCTTCACTAGTAGATGTTAAGGCAGACGCAGATAGATTTGTAGAAGCAGTAGAATCCCAGATAGGATTTAAGCCAAACGTTGATTATGATGCCTTAAGGAAATTGCCTCATATTATTAGAGAAGGCAACTGGACTGTCACAGTAATAATATGGAATGGGCGAGAGATTATATCGATTGAACCGGGCACATCTAAGCATATTTATGGTTTTGCTGTAGATATTGGAACAACTAAATTGGCTGCTTATCTGTTAGATTTAAAGTCTGGAAGGATTATCGCTACGGTTTCGATGATGAACCCTCAAATAGCCTATGGCGAAGATGTGATCTCCAGGATTTCCTACATAATGAAAAACGATCAGAATCTTGCGAAGCTGCATAATATTGTAGTTGAAGGAATTAATCATCTCATCAACGAAGCTTGCGAAGAAGCCAAAATATCACCAGAAGAAATATATGATATGACTGTGGCAGGCAACACTGCTATGCACCACATATTTTTGGGAATTCCTCCAAATTATGTTAGCTTAATGCCTTATCCAGCAGTTTTACAATCACCGGTGGATGTTAAAGCTAGAGAATTAGGCGTGAAAATAAATAGCGGCGCCTATGTTCACGCTTTACCCACCATAGCCGGCTTCGTTGGAGGGGATGCTGTTGCAGATGTGCTGGCAACTGGAATTTGGGAGATGAATGATCTAGCAATGCTAATTGATGTTGGGACGAACACTGAAATTGTTTTAGGGAACAAGAAAAAACTTACGGCGTGTTCTTGTGCTTCGGGTCCCGCATTTGAGGGAGCGCATATTAAACATGGAATGAGAGCGACAACCGGAGCAATCGAACACGTTTGGATAGACCCAGAAACCTTAGACGTTTTCTACAAAACTATCGGTGATGATAAGCCTAGAGGACTATGCGGTTCAGCCATAATTGACATTACAGCAGAAATGTTAAAAACAGGATTAATCGATCAAAGCGGAAGATTTAACATAAAGCTGAATACCTCAAGGCTGAGAAAAAATGAAGACCATGCAGAGTTTGTTATCGCATGGAAGCACGAAACCGCAATTGAAAACGATATTGTTGTAACACAGAACGACCTAAGAGAAATCCAGTTAGCCAAAGCAGCAATCTACACTGGTGCATCTATCTTGATGAAGCGGATGGGGGTCAAGCCTGACGAGATCCACAAAATTTTTTTGGCAGGAGCTTTCGGAAACTACGTAGATCCGGATAGTGCAAGAACTATCGGCATGTATCCAGATGTGCCTTTAGACCGTGTTCAATTCGTGGGAAACACAGCAGGGTCAGGTGCTCGTATGACGCTTTTGTCGGTTGATGTTAGAAAAACCGCTGAAATGATTGCAAAACACGTAGAATACTTGGAGCTCGGAGCAGACTCTGAGTTTCAAGACGAGTTTCTTAAAGCTACTTATCTACCGCATCGAGAATTTGAACGGTTCCCAAATGTAATGGAACTGCTTGAAAAAACAAAAAGACAGTCAGTTTTATAAATTCTCATGTTGCGTAATGTGTAAAGCAATGGTTGTAAGGTGAGCTGAATTGAAAGTTGCTGAAAGAATGAGTTTGATTAAGCCTTCTGGCACAATAGCTATGGCTGAGAAGGCTCGTGAAAGGGCGAAGAGTGGAAAGAAAATATACAATTTAGACGTAGGCGAACCAGATTTTGATACGCCGGAACATATAAAAAAAGCCGCAATAGACGCAATGATGAGCGGTTTCACGCATTACACTTCCAGTCTAGGAATTATCGAGTTAAGAGAAGCAATCTCTGAGAATTTCAAGAAAAAAGGCTTCGAACCAGATCCTGAAAAAGAGATCATTGTGACCCCAGGAGGCAAACATGCATTGTACTGCGCTTGTTTAGCTACGCTTGATCCAAGTGATGAGGTTTTGATTCTGACGCCTTCTTGGCCGACTCATTTCACTTGTGTTGAAGCGGCAGAGGCTAAGGTTGTTGAAGTTTCATGTGGAGAATCTTACCATTTAAACGAAGAGGCTTTAAAAGAAAAGATAACAGATAAGTCCAAAATGATTATGGTTAATTCACCAAACAATCCGACAGGAGGAGTCTTGAGTACAAATGACCTTAAGACTATCAGCGACCTCGCCACGGATCATGATCTTTTGATTCTTTCAGATGAAATCTATGATGAGATAGTCTACGATGGTTTAAAAATTAGAAGTATGGCTTCATTTGAAAATGTTAGGGAAAGGACTATTGTTGTGAACGGCTTCAGCAAAACCTATGCAATGACAGGCTGGAGACTGGGATACGCTTTCGCCAATAAAGAAATCATCAAGGCTATGAACATTGTTCAGCAAGCAACCACGACTTGTCCATCTAGCTTCATACAGAAGGCTGGCATCGCGGCATTGAAAGGACCCCAAGATAATGTAGGAAAAATGGTTGAAGAATACAACCGAAGAAGAAGGTTCATAGTTAAGCATCTTAACGAGATTCTGGGAGTACGCTGCGCCATGCCAAAAGGCGCCTTTTACGTTTTCCCAGATTTCTCTAGCTTAAATATGTCGAGTTTCGAGGTTAGTAGTAAGTTGTTAGATGAAGAAGGTGTCTGTTCTACTCCTGGAAGCGTCTTCGGAGAATGCGGCGAAGGGCACATTCGCCTTTCTTATGCAACGAGTTTTGAGACCATAGTTGAGGCTGTTGAAAAGATTAAAGAGTTTGTCAGTAGATATGCGAAAACTTAGGAGACATAAGGAATGTTGGACGAAAAAGCAATTAATATCTTGAAAAGAATAACCGAATCTTTCGGTCCCTCTGGATTCGAAAGAGAAACCATACGTATCATAAAGGAATACATGCTGGTTTACTCTGATGAAGTTATGGCTGATAAGCTGGGTTCCACCGTTTTTGTCGTAAAAGGCGAAGCTGAAAGACCTCATGTTTTGCTGGCTGGACACGTGGACGAAGTTGGATTCGTTATTTCAGGCATAGACGAGAACACTGGTTTCCTATCTTTTAACCCACTAGGCGGATGGTGGGACCAAGTTTTACTATCGCAAAGAGTTGTAGTAAGAACTGAAAAAGGAGATTTACATGGTGTTATCGCTGCCAAACCTCCACATCTGCTTACATCTGAGGAACTTCAGAAGGTTGTCGAAAAGAGGAACATGTACATTGACATAGGAGCCACATCAGGTAAAGAAGCCACAGAATTAGGCGTTAAAATCGGCGATCCAGTGACACCATGGTCACCATTTTCTCAAATTAGAGATGGAAAAATAGCCATAGGAAAAGCATTTGACGACAGGATAGGTGCCTTTATCATGATGGAAGCGATTCGAAGAATTAGGGAAAACATGATGAAACATCCAAATGTAATCTACGGCGCAGCTACAGTTCAGGAAGAGGTGGGAGCTAGGGGAGCTCAAACTATTGCACATCTTGTTGATCCTGATGTATCTCTAGTGCTTGAAGTAGATATTGCAGGTGACGCTCCTGGTATAAAGCCTTTTGAGGCTCCTGCGAAGGTTGGAAAAGGCCCTGGGCTCTGCACCTATGACAGCAGCATGATTCCCAATCAACCTTTAAAAGATTTTGTAATAAAAACTGCGAAGGAATCGGGAATATCACTTCAGCTTACTCAAATAGCAAGAGGAGGCACAGACGGCGGCAGAATTCATCTGAATAGAGCTGGCTGTCCCAGTGTCGTTTTGACAGTGCCCACAAGACATATTCACAGTCACGTAGGTTTGCTCAGTTTAGAGGATGTAGAAAACGCTGTAAAACTAGTTGTGGAACTTGTGAAAAGGCTAGATAAGAAAACGGTAGAAAGCTTTACGGCTATGTAAAAGACTAAAAAACATCTATTTTAATTTCTTTTCTCCATTGTTTTTGTAAAGAAGCATCTTGTTTGTCCCATTGTTTTTATGTCCAGTTGTCTCACTTTTACTATGATTGGAAAATCCTTCACAACTTTGCCCAATACGAGACAGTGATGCGGTGGAAGATCACGGACGATAGATACGGCGGTTTCAGCATCCACTTTCGCTGCTCTCGAAATAATTTCCAGATCATGCTCGTTAACGAAGTTGAACAGAAAAACATTGTCTGCTTGACGGTAAATATTTTCATGGATTGTGTTCGGTTGATTAGTTATGAAGGTTGTGAAAACCCCGAAGTGTCTCATTCTTGTAACTATGTCATCCCAATAGGTTTCACGAAGATAAAGATGTGCTTCTTCAGCGAAGAGAAAAATAGCCCTTATCTTCCATTGTGACAACGATTCCTGTAGTTTAGCCAAAATATATTCAACGACTATTTGGCGATCAGACGGTGAAGTGTCGCTTAGGTTTATGATTATTGCTCCACCGCCGTTGCTGTCGGTTTTACGGAGCAAAACCTCGAAATCTGAGGCTTCGGCTAAATTGTCTGTGAAAAAGTTTGAGTGAACCAGTGCGTAATACCGCGAGAACATTGCATCTTTGACATGTTGGTTGCATTGCCATCTCTTCATCGCCTCGCCCAATTCATGCAATGAAAGCATATTTTGTTCTTCTAAGAAACGCCATATGTGACGAAATTCCCGTGATGATGTTCCAGGTAACTCAAGGGCATAGGTGAGTATTCTCATAATGACGTAAAGATTTGTTTGTGACAAGGCTACCTTAAAGTTTCTACCCGGGCTCAACACGTGAACTTGACTGTGATACTCGTTTTTAGCACCTTCAATGGTTAAACCCAAATTCGTATATTCGCCGTTCAAGTCCAAAACCACAACTGTGGCACCATGCTGGACAAGACCCAAGACAAGCAACTTTGACAGATGTGATTTCCCCGTTCCTTTTTTTCCAGTGATTATGTTAAGTTTGCCGTCAAGCTCGCAGGCATCTATGGTTATAAGCGAAGATTCATGTGTTTCTCCAAGGTTTATAGGAAGCCCTCTGGATATTCCAGCCAGTTTTACGAGCGATTCTGTTGGAAGCCTACGTATCGTCGAATAAGTCCGAGATGGAAGCCAAGAGTTTTCAAGGCTCAGCTTACCATTCTCTATGGTTCCATGTATTTTGCAAATCAGTAACCGCGCATCTTGAATGTACAGAATGTGCGACATTATATCCATAGGGTCAATATCCTCGCCTTGAACCGAGTCTTCTGTGGCAGGTTCCCGCAGGAGCTCTTCCATGATGCCTGGAACATTGGCAAATTGAATATCTATAACCTGTGCAATCATAGCTTTCTCGGTTTTTTTGTCTTCTATTATCAGGTAACCTCCTTTTTCTATGTCTTCGTTTGGAAAACTCAAAATCTGAATTGTATTGCCAACTTTCTTGAAGAGCCGCATTTTCAATCTCCGAATCCTGTTCCGAAAGGTCCGAAAAGCGTCTTGCGTATGCTGGGACAGGTGGCAATCTTTAACCCATATTCTTGAGTAATGAAACGTTGTATGCCCACAATTTCGTTAGCTGTGAATGTAGAGAATATATGCGCTAAACGAAGGGTTTCAGGATAACCTTGAAATAACAGCTCATTTCCAAGAAGCTTCTGAACCGCCATCAGTCTAAATTCGCTCGGTAGAGCTCTATCAATATCTAAACGGAAGGAGCATCCGCCCTCGGACAGTTTCGCGACGTAAATTTTGCCTAATAGATGCGAAGTCTTTGAAATTGAGATTGGAAGGCCTCCAACCTCGAAAAGACAGGGTGGTTTATGCTTCGAAGTTAAGTCTGTTATCTTCCTGCCCAGAAACCTTGCAGTAGTTGCCTTGGAGAAAGACAACACCGAATTCAGATTATCTCTAGCGTACTTGAGGATTTGAGAAACTAAGCTAACAGGGTTGCCAGGGGTACCAGCAGTTAGTGAACCATCCCAAAGAATTACGCTGTCATGCGACAGCTTAGAGAGGTTCATTTGCATCCATCGTTCAATCAGATTGCACAGTCTATTTTGGGTTTCAAAAAGGGGTAAAGATTCGGCTGTGAAATTGGCGGATGTATATTGCCCCAGCAGACTGAAAATTCCTATTTTGTTTTCTTCTGTGATGTGGAATGGAAAAGGGCCTAGGCGCAAGTATTTGTAATGTCGTTTTTCGTTCCATACAACTGCTCCCCGGATGGCACAGAGAATTCCAGTCTCTGTTTCTCCGATTTTTATGCTTGAGACATCAATGCCTATTATTGTTGTTTCGTCTCGTATAGGTTTCAATGTTGTCAGCATCTCTGAGATGACTTTGCCCTCTAGATTAATTGGTTCTTCATCAAATTGGGGGCTTTCAATAAACGATTCAGAGTATTCTGCGCTGTAAGGTTGGAAATGTTTTCCTCTGGCATTTTGCATTGTTCTGAGGCTTAGTTCGATGAATCTTTTTGGAAGTTTTAGTTCTTCTAGAGTTTGAGGAAAATTATATCTTGATGTTGTTGTATAATGTAATTGTTCAATCACCAATATTCACCAATTGCACATAATCGCGATATGAGTATATAAATATTGCGCATGAACAAAATGTGCAACTCAATAAACAACATGTGCAAATATACATAACAATGAATGACAAATGCGTGAAGTCTATGTCTGAGATAGAATCAAAGACGGAAAAACCGCCCGTCCATATAAAGATGAGAGTTGGAAACATCGAGTTCGAAATCGACTGCCGGGAAGATCAAGTTAAGGAAATAGTTGACAAGGTGCTTTCCAGCATAACCGACTATGCAAGTAAACCAGTAGTTCAGCCTGAAAAAACGTCACAGCCTATGAGAGCCGAGACTTGCAGAGGAATTGTGGAAAAACTTTGGATGGAAGGCTGGTTTGCCGAATCACGTTCATTAGATGATGTCCATAAGGAGATGACGCGCATCGGCTATCATTACGACCGCACAGCCGTTGCCCACGTACTACTCGACTTAGTTAGAGACGGCGTCTTAACCAGAGAAGGAAAAGCCAAAAGATACTTTTACACGCAGAAGCGCCCGCCCAATCCTCAATCAACATAAAAGACAGCCGCATCAATTGTGGTGTAGAAAATGGAGTTCAAGGCTAGAGAAGAAAAGATTGTTGTTTTAGCTCATTGCGTCCTAAATCAATCTACAAGATGGTGGCAAAATGAGAAGAAGCCTAGAGCTAAAGGACCCGTGATGGAGGTTCTCGAAGCCTTATCGAAGCTGAATATTGGCGCAGTTCAATTGCCATGTCCTGAATTTACGTTCTGCGGAAACCCTCGTCCACCAAGAACCAAAGATGAATACGAGCGTTTGCCGGGTTTCCGTCTTCACTGCGAAGACCTAGCTAAGGCGTCGGCTAAAAATTTAAAGACTTTAACTGATATGGGTAGAAAACCTAAGGTTCACATCTTAGCAGTGGTTGGCGTTACCCATTCGCCTACGTGCGGCGTGAAATGCACACCTCGCATGCTGGATGGCAAAGTTGAATATATCGACGAAAAGGGACTTTTTATCGAAATCTTAGAAAGAGAAATGGAAAAATTAGGATTGAGGACAGCTTTCATAGAATTCGATTTTCACACACCCGAAAACCTTTGCGAGAATTTGTATAAGATTATGAAGTAAAGTCTGGGCTTTTCTCATTTGGCGGTATTGTTAATTCTGCTCGGTTTTTTTATTTTAGTTTGTATATTTCGATTGTTTCTTCTGTTTTTCTTATGCCTAAAGTGGTTATGCGGTATTCTCCTTCAGTTGTTCTTTCAACAAGTCCCTCAGCGACCAGTTTGGGCAGCTCATTCGATATAGTTTTCCTAGCTTTTCCCGTAAACCTTGAAAGTTCATTAGAAGACAAAGCGTCCTTAGATAATTTTCCAAATTTGTTTCCAACATAAGCGCCCAAAAGAACGAAGCATATTGCATTTCTAGCCGAAAGGTCAAGACCAGGAGCAGTTATTGGGCCTTCAGGGATGATTTCCACGATATTTGAAAGCTTTTCTGCGAGCCTCGCCAAATCTGGCGTGAAGAGAATTCTTTGAAGAACTTCTAAATTAGGATAAATCTGGGTTAAGAAGCGAGTTATCAACTTGAAAACTTGGTCCGCGTCTCCTTCGAAATCCGCTTTCGCTTCGCCGAATTCTAAGTGGACTTTAAACTTTTTCTGTTCGCTCAACTTCCGTTGCCTCTCCAGTCTTTATCTTCGGTAGAACCTCTTCTAAGAAAGATTTCACGCCCAGCGTGGTTATGCGGTATTCGCCTCGTCCGACTCGTTCAACCCAGCCTAAATCGGTCAGTTCGCTTAAACGGGCGCCGACAGTCCCCATTTTTCCTCCAGTTAACGCTTGTAACTCAGCTGTTGACAAAGAATCTTTTTCTAGGCGATTTATCTTGTATCCCGCATAGGCTTTTATGAGATTTAAAAGTATGATGTTTCTTTCTCCGCCCAATTTCTCTCTTGGAACAGTCACCGTGACCCCTTCAGGTGTAAAAGCTATTAAACCCTTTAAGCTCTTCAGCAACCTTTCCAGGTCCACAGTGAGCGTTAACCCGGAAACAAACTCGTAGCCTGGAAGAACGTTATTCAAAAAGCCGAAAAAGGACCGGATAACGTCATCTGGCTTACCTGAAAATTTGACTTGTATGTCCTTGTATTTCACGGAGACTTCTAGAGTTGATTCTTCACCACTCATTCAACAACCACAAACCCTTAACAACAATTGTTTTCCACATATCACTAACATGGTTTAAAGATTTTTCGATTTTAATGCAAAAATTCAATCAGAGAAAGAATTTTATATAGTTGAAAGAAGAGTGATGTTCTGGAGCGAAGAATCTGTGAGTGGAGTTAAATTTTTTCCTCGCCGTTTAAGCTTTTCTAAAATATGCGACATTTTGGTCGCGTATTTGAATGTCGGGGCAGATAAGGAGTTTTTCGGTGTAAGCGATGTTGCTGGCAAATCGAATGTGACCCTTCATAATATTAGCCGAAACAACGGGTTCCTTAAGAGCTGGGGCTTCATCGAAGAAAGCGAAAAGGAACCAGGGAAATACAGGCTGAGCCGTGAAGCCGCTGAATTCGCTTATGCCTATCGGATCGACCCAAATGGGAATCTCACAAGACAGATGTTGAGAAGCCTCTTGGAAAAAGACATAACTTTGACAAAGTTTGTTGAAAGAATAAGAAACGAAAACCTTAGCAGAGACACAGTTCTTGTTGAGCTTCCCAGAGTGATAGGCGACCTCAGAGCCGACAAAGTTGGATTAACAGCTTTCTTAGACATGGTTACCTATGCCTTCCAAACTGAAACAATATCCGCACCGGTAAAGACAACGGTAAAACTTCCTAGGGAAACAAGAACAATTAAACTAGCTAGAACAACAGAGAAGCCTTTACAGAAACTTGAAACACCGGTGCCTAGAGCTAACATTTCCATAAACTTGACGATAAGCCCAGAAATCTCTCCTGAAAAACTTAAAGAATACATAAAGGCTACGCTTGAAGCCTACGACGAATACAGCAAGAACACATAAAAATCGACAGTTAAGGGTTTATTCTTTATTCTCTGAAAGTTTCTCTTTGAGGATTTTGCCAACTAATTCAGGTTTCACTTTTCCCCTAAACTCTTTCATAACGGCGCCCATAAGCGTTCCGAAGGCTCCTTCACCCCTTTCCCTTATCAACCGGTCATTTTTCTTTACAATTTCATCAATCGCGGATTCCAATTCTTGTTGGGAAATCATGGCTAATCCCAAAGATTTCACAGCGTCTATGGGTTTCGCGTCTTCATGCTTCGAAAGCCACGTAACGATTTCAGGTATAGCCTCTTTTGAAGTCTTCTCAGAGCCTACAAGTCTAAAAACCTCGATTATTTGATCATCTGCAAGATTGTCGATTTCGACACCATCCCGTTTAAGGGCTTTAAAGGTTTCAGTAAGCGTCGCCGCTACAACAGTAGGCGAAACAGCAGTCCCCCGAACGATATCCTCAAAAAGCCCTTCATACCCAGAATCCAACAACTGCCTAACAAGCTTCTCGTTGAGACCGTATTCCCTCATGAATCGCTCAGCCTTCCGTTCAGACGGTTCAGGAAGATTTACCCGCAACTTTTCAAGGTATTCCTGCGTGATAGTGATTGGTGGCACATCTGTTTCAGGATACATTCGCGCTGCACCAGGTCTAGGTCTCATATATCTGCTTGTTCCATCTGGGTTAGCCGCGCGGGTTTCTTCTGGCACACCCTTTAAGGCTTCACGAGCCCTCTCAACCACAGCTCTAAGAGCGTCTATAGCATTCTCTTCTGTATCTGCAACGATGACAACAGCGTCATCAGATCCAGCGCCGACATGACCTTTCAACTCACGCATCTCTTCTTCCGAAACATTATAGAACAAGAGATCCTCTGAATGTAAGATGCCCCCGACCTTACCCCAGAACCGTGCTCGATCAGCCATTTCGGTGCCAAGCCTTAAACCCGATATAAGTTCCATTCCTAAAAGTCCTGCGAATTTAGGTAATTTTACGGCTAAGACTTTTTTGCCTTGGTTTATGGCTTTTTGTATGATGCGGCAATTGGTTTTTGCGAAGACTGTTTTGACATCGACGAATTCTTCAACGATGTCGGTTTCATTCAATCCACGTCTTTTCAGTTCTTCCCTTATCTTAAGAAGGCTCAGTTGACGTTGAACTTCTTGCTCTACAGCCTTCGAGATGAGTTCCAGTTTTTGAACACCTTTAATCTCAATCAATGCGCCGTCTTTGATTGATATGTTTAAGTCTTGACGGATTGTGCCTAAGCCACGTTTAACTTTCTTCGTAGATCGAAGAATTCTTCCTATTGCAAGCGCCACCTTCTCCTCTTCTTCAGGCGAATAGATAACGGGTCCAGTCGTAACTTCGACAAGGGGCACTCCAAGCCTATCAATACGATAACGGATCAAAAAGCCTTCTTCACCTGTTTTTCTGGCAGCATCTTCCTCGAGACTTATGTGCTGAATAGGAATTTTTTTCCCCTCAACATCTATAGCGCCATTAAGAGCGACGACACATGTCCTCTGGAAACCCGTCGTGTTTGACCCGTCTATAACGCTTTTACGCATAACATGAACCTCATCCACGGGTTTAGCACCCATCAAAAGCGACAAAATCAAAGCGGTTTCTAAAGATTCGCAATTCAATTCATGAGGAGGTTCCTCATCCATCTCAACGAGGCAAGAAGTTGCGCTATTTGCTTCATAAAGTATCCTTACACCTTTTTGAAACTCGAAAAAAGCCGCTGGGTCAACTTGACCTAATTCGCTCTGCGTCGGCCTTAATCTTCGTAAAAATGTTATTTCAGGTTCTCCTTTGAAAAGTTCCGGCATGCATGAACAGAAGAGTTTTCTATGTGTTGCGAGCTGTTGATGACATTCTAATCCTACTTTTAGACCTATCTCTAAATAGTCAATCTCCATCGGTTTTACGCCTCTGTGTTGAGCTTTACTGTTTTAGGCGGTTCAACGGGTTCAACCGTTCTTTCAGAGATCTCGTTCGCTATATTCGTTTCAAGAAGTTTTTTAGCCTCTTCACCATCCTTTGTTTGTCCAAGTATCCACATGAGTTTTACCAAAGCCGTCTCAGCCAGCATATCTTCCAGCGGAATAACACCCATCGCCAAAAGATCTCTGCCATTAGTGTAAACATTCATGTTCACGCGTCCCCAAATGCATTGAGACGTCATAGCTACGATTACATCTCGGCGTATAGCCTTTTTAATAGATGAAAAACATTCCCGCCGCACATGTCCAAGACCTGATCCTTCTAATATGATACCCTTATAACCATCTTCTACAAGCCAATCAATCATCCTCGGATTCATGCTGGGATAAAACTTGATAAGTCCGACTTTCTTCTCGAAATTTGGTTTCAATACAACTTTTTGCTCAGGATTACGCGGCTTAAAATAATCCGTTAAAAGAATGATTTCTCCGTTTAAGATTCTGGCGATAGGTTGGGCGTTCACAGTTTTGAAGGCATCTCGGCGACTCGTGTGGCATTTCCTAACCTTTGTTCCACGATGCAGAACTATTGCCTCATCTGAAATAGTTTCATGCATAGCGACCGCCACTTCGGCGAACGGCGCCTTTGCAGCTGCTAAAACAGCGCCAATGAGGTTTGACGCCGCATCTGAGCTAGGTCTATCTTCAGATCTTTGAGCGCCTACAATTATAACTGGGACAGGTAAATTTTGCATGGCGAAGCTTAAGGCAGCAGCTGTGTAACCCATGGTATCTGTTCCATGGGTTATGACGACTCCTTGAACTCCTTTGGCAATGTGTTTGGCTGCAGTTTCAGCTATTTCTGACCAATGTTTCGGCGTGAGGTCTTCGCTGAAGACGCTGAAAAGTATCTCTGCGTCTATTATAGCTAAATCAGAGAGCTCTGGGACTATGCTGTATAAATCGCTTGCCGAGATTGCAGGTCTAACCGCACCAGTTCGATAATCCACTCTACTGGCTATTGTCCCACCAGTACTCAGAATTGTTACTCTTGGCATGTTCGGTTTCTGCTGAGGAAGGGGAGGTGGAATAAACGAAGGTTTGGTTTTGACGCCTAACCTCTCAATTTTTGTTGTGAGTGTTACTTTGATTCCGATGTTGTAGCCTGATTTAAGCTTAATCACGACATGTTTTTCGTCTCCATACTCGGTTCGTGGAATAAGAACCCCTTCATAGACGCCATCTTCGTTTGTAACACGGATGAGGTCCCCTACTTCAACTTTAGCGTCCTTAAGAACCTTTAGAGCTACACCTTTATACCCGGATAGTTTCTCGCTCAATTCCTATACTTCCATATCAAACTAGACAATAACATTGATGATTTCATCTTTATATCTGTTAAACCTGTGCAAATGATTCTTGTCTGTTGCTGAAAATTGTGCTCTGCCTATTTCGTGAGATGTTTTTAATGAAAAAAGACGCGAGAAAAGATGCTTAGTCTTTTGTTAAGCCTTTTATGAGATTATTTTGTAGACTCTGTCTGTTTCTCTCACTCTTTGTTTTACTTTTAGCCCTATGCTTTGCCCAGCATAAGCCACATTTACGTTTTTGTGTTCCATTTGCATCGATTCAACTTTCTGCTCAAAATTCGTGTTAGGTCCTTGAATAAGAATGACATCGCCTACTGAAAGCGTATTTGTAAGTTCCACTATGGCTACGCTAATTTTGGTGAAGAAATGAGTAATCTTGCCGACTTCCACCAATTCTCTTTCAGACATAATTTTATTCACCACTACTAAAATAGGCAGATTCTATTTAAAACATTTATTTCTTAACGAACAAAGTTAGCGACATCGGTCTAAGGATTTTTCCTCCTTCGGAAACTCGATAAAAAGGGAATGCACCCTTCGGTATGTTTTATCCGCTGACGCTTTTAAATCGACATTTTTTATTCAAATTCATTTATCGATATAGCAGATTCCTCCATTTAGAAAAAGGTTTATATGCTGAAAATATAACTTTGTTATAAGAGGCGTTTAAAAATGAAAGCAGAAGTCGAGAGGGCTTTAAAAGAGATTCGACCCAATCTTCAAGCGGACGGAGGAGACATAGAACTTGTTGACGTTAATGATGAAAACGGTGTCATCAAAGTGAAACTCAAAGGCGCCTGCGCAGGATGCCCGATGTCGCAAATGACCATTCTATGGGGCGTAGAACGATATTTGAAAGCAAAGGTGCCCCAAGTAAAACAAGTGCTTGTAGTTTAAAACTGAAATCCTCCCTTTACTACGTTTGCATATTTATTTTCTTTTATAAATCAAAATTGTATGAGCTTTTATTCTGTCCGCTCATCATAAGACATTCTCTATCAGTTACGTTTTTAACACTGTAAACAGAGAGTTACTCAGAACTATGTTTAGACATAAAGCGGTCTAATCGGTCAAATGCCTCGTTCAGTATTTCTATTGGCGGAAGAAAAACCGCCCTGAAATGGTCTGCACCATGGATTGCACTGAACCCTGAGCCGTGAACGAATAAGACGCCGGTTTCCTTTAAGACATCCAGCACGAATTCTTTGTCGTTCCTCCATCTAGAAGCCCTTTCGATATGAGGAAACAGGTAAAAAGCACCATCAGGTTTGACGCAGCTGATATTTCTTATCTCATTAAGTCGACGCCACGCGAAGTCTCGTCTTTGTTTCAATTTCTCTATGTTTTTCACTATATGGTTTTGCGGTCCTTTCAGCGCCATCACAGCAGCTTTTTGTGCAGGTGTGTTTACGCAGAGCCTAATTCTAGACAATTTGACAAC
>JAWBOR010000027.1:0-17317 GCA_038826015.1 Bathyarchaeia archaeon | reverse complement strand
TATGACAGAGCCACCGAGCTTTAATATTACAGGTTTATTCTTCAAATCTCACGCCTTCCGCTGTTTTCCTTGTGATGTAAGCTTTTCCCCCAGCTTGCTCAATAGCCATCGCAATGTCTTCAAACTTTCCAGGAACCACTAACGCAATCATGCAACCTCCGCCTCCGCCTCCAGTCAATTTGGCACCTAACGCGCCAGCCTTTCTTGCGGCATATACAAGATTTTCGAGATGTTGATTGGATGCGCCCATGGCGTAAAGTAACGCGTGATTTATATTCATTAGTTCTCCTAAGGTTTTGAGGTCTCCGTCTTTTAAAGCCTCTATGCCTCTCGTAACGATCTCTCCGCCAGCCTTTATTATATTATTCGCAATGAATGGATAACGTCTTATTAAGTCGCCTACTCTAGCAACAATCTCACCCGTCGACCGTTTAATTTCGGTGTCTCCTATGACTAGAGGCAAATCTGTTTTGACATCTAACGGTTTGATATCCCTGTCCTTACGATACAGCAGGACTCCTCCGTATGTTGATATCGCAGGATCAATCCCAGAAGGGTTTCTGTGGACGATTCCTTCAGCTTCGAGAGATATTTTAAATATTTCATCTTTTGTCAGATCAATTTCTAAAAGATGACTTAAAGCAGCGGTGGAGGCAACTGCCACGGCAGCTGAAGAACCTAAGCCAACCGCCACAGGGAATGACGAATTAATCTCTATATTGACGCCTACATTTTTACCGGACAAATCTGAAAGTTTTTTGAAGATTGCATGGATAGGTTCCAGTTTTTTCTCAGCATTCTCATCGCCTTTCTTAACATAAAATTGACCGTTTAAAAAGTAGCCTGAGATTTCCATATTTTTTGATGTGATCCATATTTTCTTGTCGGTTCTGATTTCTGCTGTAACAGTTGCGCGTTTGTCAATAGCAAAAACTATAGCTGGTTTATCGTACACTACGAAATGTTCGCCAAAAAGGATGACTTTTGCAGGCGCTGAGGCTTTAACTCGACGCTGCACTTATCTATCTCCGTGACATTTACTTTGTTAATGCAAAGGCAGCATACCCGACAACAGCTGAAAAATCACCTGTTATGTCGCCGCTTGTTTTGTAGCTCAACAACTCCGCTTTTTTAACGTTTATTTCTTTCGCTGCCGTTATGAGAGCCGCCACAGGACCATATCCACAAGCTGATATATTGTGCGACTCTAAAACTGAGTAGAGTAGCCTCTCATCCAACTTCCGTATGGCATCGATTGCTAACTTGTCTTTCTCGACAGCCTTTTTTTGCGGTTCATAATGAGTCATGTCTGTGGAGGCAATTATCACGGCGTTCTTATCTTTTAGCGCCTCAGCTAAGGTTTGCCCTACCTCTCTGCATGTATCAAGGTCTTGCATCAAAAAGCATATTGGAACAAACTTGAAAGATGAGCCGTAAACATATTGGAGAAACGGTATTTGAACCTCTATAGAGTGTTCATAATCATGGGCAGACTCGTCAAGATCAATAATCTTAGAGCGTTGCAGGATTTCTCTTGCCGTTTCAGTATCTATAGCCACATCGCCCAGCGGCGTACGCCAAACTCCATGACTCATGATTGATACGCCACTTCCGACGCCGTAATGGTTAGGTCCCATGATAACAGATACATCTATTAACCCATCTAATGCTAAATAATAATAAGCATGGGCAGCAACAGGGCCAGAATACATGTAACCAGCGTGGGGACAGATGATCCCCACGATTTTTCGGGGATTTTCCTTGGCGACTTTTGGCAGATTGCCTGGTCCAAACCTATGTGTGAAGCATTCTTCTATCTGTTTTTTTAAGGATTCTCGCGAACCAGCGTAGAAGCTTCCAGCTTGCCTAGGATATCTAATTTTACTTGACAGTACAATTCCTCCATGAACAATAACAAATCTATTTTCAGACAATTAAATAATCTAATCAAATCTAGGATATAAAATACTTCAATCTGAAAACAAGTATCTACTATAAAAATAAGAAAGGGATTTCTTGTTATTCCTCTTCTGCTGCTTTCTCAACTAATTTGACTTCGAAATCGTCTATAGAAAGAGAAAGATCTCCGTCTGGCGGTATTTCGCCTTTTTCACGTAAGATTTGCCTTGCAAGAAGCCAATATATGACTGCGAGAGATCTTCTTCCCTTATTGTTTGTGGGAATAACTAGATCTACGCCACTGAAGTCGTTATCGGTACTGCAAAGTGCTATAATGGGGATCCCCATGTATGATGCCTCCTTCACAGCTTGAGAATCAGCTTTTGGGTCAGAAACTATTATAACGTCAGGCTCTACGCGGTTAGGGAAAAGAGGATTCAAAAGCAACCCAGGTACGAAGCGGCCGATTATCGGCGTTGCCCTTGTGACTTGACAGAATTTTGTCACTGGTTCGCGGGCATAAAGTCTAACAGCAGTAGCTACGATTTTTGGAGGATCGAATTGCGCCAGAAACTTAGCGGCTATTCGTATACGTTCATCCGTCTTTTTAAGGTCGAGGACAAACAGTCCATCAGCCCTAACGCGATAGATGAATTGTTCCATGTCCTTTGTCTTTATCTTCGTACCAATGTGGATCCCCGCTGAAAGCAAAGCATCTTGAGGAAGCAGTAAGCTTTCAGTTGTAGTAATTGGAATTTCAGATTTTTCTTCCGACATTCTTCCATCCTTCTACAATTTCAGATTGGACATTCGTGCCCTTTTTCCAAGCATCGCTTCAATCCGGATAAGTTCATTGATTTTAGCGATTCTTTCCCCTCCCATTACACCGGTCTTTATAATTGGACAGTTGAACCCAACTGCTAAATGTGATATATGAAAGGCACTGGTTTCTCCGGATCTGTGGGATATGACTGGCACGTAATTGTTTTCTTTCGCCAGACGAGTAGTTTTCCAGGTATCTGTGAGGGTTCCAATTTGATTCATCTTAATGATGATGGCGTTCGCGGCGCGTTTTTTAATTCCTTGAGCTAACCGGTCTACATTTGTGACAAAGAGATCATCACCACAGACTAGGCAATTACGAGCTTTTGACGTAAGTTCTTTAAAGCTTTCAAAATCCTCTTCATGAAAAGGATCTTCAACGTATGCGAGTCTGCCCTTTTCAATGAGACTCAGAATATATTCCAGTTGTTCGCCGCTGTCTCTGCTCACTCCATCTCTTGCATATACATAGCGTTTCTTTTCTGGATCCCACAACGAAGACGAGGCTAGATCTAATCCGGCTCTAACCGTAAATCCCATTTCTTCAGAAACCTTTTCACATGCTCTAACCAAAATTTCAAAAGCTTTTTCGTTTGAAAGGTTGGGTGCCCAGGCTCCTTCATCGCCCCTCCCTCCGGTGAAAAACTTGTCCTCTTTTTGGAGAAAATCTTTCAATTTCCTATGCACTGCAATGTTCGCCTGCGCAGCGGATGAAAACGAGAGAGCACCTACTGGCAGAGCCAGAAATTCTTGGATGTCAGGCACATTTCCTAAGGCGTGTTTTCCGCCGCCTAGCACGTTTCCAAGGGGATAAGGAAGATTCGAGGCAATGTAACCGCCTAAATATTGATATAAAGGCAAAGCATAAGAGTTTGCTGCGGCGTCTGCGACGGCCAGTGAAATTGCATAGGCGGTGTTTCCACCGATGTTCCCGAAGTTTTCTGTTCCATCAAGTTCATGTAACAACGAGTCTATCTCTTCTTGTTCTTCTGCACTAAGCCCAATAATTTCGGGAGCAATTAATTCTTCAACTTTTTTTAACGCCTCTTCCACTCCTCCTTTGGGGAAAGGCAAAGCTTCGGCCTTTCCTCTGCTTGCACCGCTTGGAGCTGAGGCGCTTCCAAATCCGTCAACTGTTATCACATCGACTTCTATGGTTTCTTCTCCTCGACTGTTCAGAATCTTTCGGGCTGTAACATCCTCAATTATTGCAGACATTTATTCAACATCTTCCTCGTTTTCGATCTTCTTTTTTTCGTAAAATTTTATTATTTCGTCTATGATTTCAACATGCGACAAGAGCATACGACGGCAACAATAACGGGTTATATCCAAATCATCTAAAACTTTTCCCGCGGCTTCCCCATCTTTCACTCTTCTAGCGAATTCTTCCCATTTATCGCCAATTAATTTGCCGCAGGTAAAACATCTAACTGGCATTATCATTCTTTTACAAACATCTCCTAATTCATATCTTTTATATTTACCTATAGCTTTTCTGATCTCTCGCTCTAGCACCTGGTCCTCCAAATTTCTTTTGTTCTTTTCGTCTAGGATCTCCAGCAAGCATAGTTCTGTCACGTCTAAGAAAGACTGATCTTAAATGTGAGCTCTTAGTCCATTTTACTAAGGCTTTAGCTATAGCCATTCTCGCAGCCTCAGCTTGACCCATAAAGCCGCCACCCTCTGCCTTCACATTAACATCTATCTGTTTCCAAATATTTTCTCCTGCCTCCAAAAGCGGCTCACGTATAAGTTCACGAGCGATTACGGGTTCATAAATCTCTAGGGGTATATTGTTTACGCGAACCCTACCAACTCCAGGTCTAACAGTTGCCCTAGCAATTGCAGTTTTCCTTTTTCCGCTGACAACCAATACTTTTTTGGAACTTGACATATCATGCACCTATTCATTCCATCCAATAGCACGCGCCAATTCAGAAACCTTTATGTAAGAACACTTTAAATTTCTGGCGCTTATCTCAGATATTGTCTCTTTTTCAGCCTCTTCAAATTCACGGGGTACATTTGAGAAGACTTTTAGCCTTTTCAAGGCGCGTTCTCCCCGGGCTTTTTTATGTGGGATCATTCCTCGAATTGTTTTTCTAACAATGTTGTCTGGTCTTCTAGGATGAAATGGACCTTTTCTGAAATGTCCAACCTGTAGGAAATCTTCAGCCGACTTAATTATAGATGATTTTTTACCTGAAATAACTGCTTCCTTGGCATTTACTATGATAATTTTTTCACCGCTTAACAGTCTTTTTGCTACAACGCTGGCCATTCTACCCAAAACTAAACCCTTTGCGTCTATTATGGTTGTTTTTTGGCTTTCAATTTCACCCATTGGTTTCACCCCAGTATTTTAACGTTTGAGCCTTTCGGGTTTGATTTTACAAGTTCGGTTATTGATAAACACTTCCCTTTTGCTTCAAGTATTTTGGACCTTGCTTGTTCGGAAAAATCGAAAGCAGCTATCTTCACTGGATGATCAATTAAACCTGCGCCTAAGACCTTCCCAGGGACAACAACTTCATCGTTTTTCTTTGTGTAACGATTTATTCTACTTATGTTTATGGCTATGCGTCTCCTTTTAGGCCTTGATAAATACTCAGCTACATCTCGCCATATAGCAGCCTCGTTTTCTCTTGATGTTTTCTTTAAAAGATGGATTAAACTGATCAAGTCTGGGTTAGTGCTTTCAGCTTGTCTCTTTGGGCTCATTTCCAATCCCCGTTATCTGATTCATAAACTCTGTATATTTCTTTTCGTAAATCTTTAATGCCTCCGACATTATCTGTTCAACAGAAAGAGCGCCTGTGGATTCTATATAAAAAATTAAAGTGTTTTCATTCCAGTTAATTTGAACAGCTGGAGGATCTCTGTCACATACTTTTACGCAGTCTTCACATAAGATGCATTCTATTTCCTTACTTACTTTTACCGTATCTCTTTCTTTAACGAAAACTTTCTTTGGACATACATCTACACAGTTTCCACATGCATTACATTTAGCTGAATTTATTTTAACTACAGGCATATATCGATAGGTGCAAGCGGCGACTGGCTGCCACTTCGCGTGGTCCTTGCCTCTTCCAAGTCTAGCATAAGCTTCCAATCTTATTTTTTGGCCTGAAACTAATTTTACAATCGGAATTTTGTTACTCACTGGCGCGATATTAGGGTTCTCTGGAACCAGATCTCCAGAATACACTGTAGTGATCTCATCTTTGGCTTGCACATCCAAAGCTAAAACCGCACGGCAAAGGTTGCATCCAAGTTCGCTTTTACAGCTGCATTCTTCTGGAAAGTTATAAGCGGCAATGTCTGTCTTAAGTGGAATAAGTCCCAATCTTAAGGCTAGATTTTCGTCATGAAGAACAGAGGAATTCTCAATTATGACTACATCTTCTATAGCCATAGAAGGAACCTCTGCAAGCATCAACCTGCGTAAAGCGTTGGCCAAAGGAGGATTTATACCTTCAACTACAAATCGCATAGAATTATCTTTTTTCTCGATTATTCGAACAAGCATTAGTTAAATCTCCTTTATAAAAATGAACATTGTTTCCTTTTTCTCTCATATGGAGACATGAGGTCTATTTCAATTTTTCGCCGAAACATTCGCAAAGATAAGAAGCCAATTATACTCTCCGTCCTTTACGGCCACCTTTCCGTCTAGTGCCATCATGAGGTAACGGAGTTACTTCTTCGATGCGTCCTATGGTTTTGAATCCAGCTCGTGCAAGGGCTCTGATGGCCGCCTGTGCGCCTTGACCAGGCGTCCTCGCACCGGAACCGCCTGGAGCGCGAACCTTTATGTGTATGGCTGTTATACCCTTGTCCTTAGCGACAGAAGCAGCATGTGCCGCGGCGCGCATTGCTGCGTATGGTGAGGATTGTAATCTGTCGGCTTTAACATACATGCCCCCGGAATCTCTGGCAATAGTTTCAGCTCCTGAAAGGTCTGTGATATGTACGATTGTATTGTTGTATGAACTGTAAATGTGAACAACTCCCCACTTTTCATCCTTCTTGCTCATTTCCTGATTCGCCTCTGCTTGGTTGTGCTTCAATTGTTGTCTTTAAGGGATGTTCTGGATTGTTAAAGGGGCTGGTTGAAGCATATTTAATGTTGTCCTCTTCATCTTTAAGGACGAGATAACTAGGAGAAAAAATTTTTCTATCGCCTATGGCGACATGTCCATGAGTTATTAGTTGACGAGACTGATAAGGTGTTTTGGCTAATCCTTTTCTAAAAACTAAAGTTTGGAATCTACGTTCTAAAATATCTTCTATTGTCATATCGAGAACATTGTCTAAAACTGCATCTTCAGACAAGATGCCAAGGCGTCTCAGCTTTCCGAGAATCTCCGCTTCCATCTTCTTTCTTTCAATAATTGGTCTGCTCAAGAGAGATCTAGCTAAACCTCTGTATTTTGAAAGCATAGTCCTGTGGTGCCATAATTCCTTTTTGTTTCTTAAACCATATTGACCTAGCAAGTTAAGTTCATTTTGTAAGACATCTGTTCTCCAGGGAAATCTCGGCGTTTCAAACTTTTTCTTCTGTTTCTTTGGATCTCCCATAAAGGTCACCCCTCACCTTTTGCAGCAGCAGGTTTTGCAAGAGCTTTCTTCTTTACACCAAGGGTTTTTCCAGTTCTACCTGTTGTCTTTGTTTTTTGTCCCCTAACTTTAAGTCCATATGCATGCCTATATCCGCGCCAAGATCTTATTGCTTTCATCATTTCAATATCTGATTTTACTCTGAGATCTAGGTCGGATGTGATGAGATGTGTATCGACGCCTGTTTCGAGATCTTTACGCCTGTTAAGCAGCCACACTGGCAAATCATAATCTCTGGGGTTTCTGATAATTTCTTCTAACTTTTCTATTTCTGGGTCTGTGAGAAAACCTAACCGTTTGTCTAGTGGAACACCGGCTTTCTTGACGACTGCGTCTGCAAATCGAATACCTACACCTTTGATTAGAGACAAGGCATATACCACGTTTAGCGTACCATCTAAATCTTTATCTATTATACGGACGATATGTTTGAACTCCGTAGACATGAAGTTAAACCTTCAACCGAAACTAATCAAACTAACTACGAAAAGGTTTATTTTTATTTAAAGATATCGTTTGATGGTCTTTTTTAAGGCAACAAATTTATCTTTGTCTTATCTGATTATGTGTTGAGGGAATATTCCGTGATATCAGCTTGTGTCTTAATTAGAACGGAACACGGTAAATTTGACGATGTTTTCAAAACGATTCAACAGATTAAAAGTGTGCGGAAAGTTTTTCCTGTTTTGGGCAGGTTTGATGTTGTCGTAGATGTCGAAAGCAAGGACTTATCAGAATTAGCATCCACGGTGCTTAAACTGGGCAGATTAGCCGGTGTCGTGTTCACTGAAACCCTGGTAGAAATCAAATAGCAGGAGGAAGAGAATTATGCTTAATGCATGCGTACTGCTTAAAGTTGTGCCTACGAAGGCGGATGCAATTTTAGCCGCTGTCAAAGCGATGAAGGAAGTTAAGAAAGCATACTTCACTTATGGCAGATTCGACGTGGCAGTCTTCATAGAAGTCGAAGACTACAAAGAATTGAGAAAGGTAACAGGTCTCATCAACGAAATAAACGGCGTAAGAAGCACTGAAACGCTGGCAGAAGCCTAATACTGTTTCCATTGGAGAATCAAAGGCATAAAACCTCTTTATTTTTGATTGTTGGAAAGGTTTCCTTCATGATTCTCTTTATAGCTTCTGAAGTTGATGTAGCTAGCATGAATATTGCCCATCAGCTTATAACGAATAATGATTTCGAAAAAACTTCAGAGTATTTTGATGGAAACCCTATTTATTCAAAGAAGCTTGAAGACGGCGAGATTGGAAAACTCATATTCATAAAAGAAGAACCAGTCAACACGCAATTTCTCGTTTTGCCTTTCACTTCAAGATTACTCATTTATTTGTCAAGACATAGCAGCAAAAGCGGAACTTCTACGTTATCAGTCCACACTCCAGGAAACATTGGAGAAGCAAGTTTGGGCGGTCTTGCCAGAAAAGTTTCAATCTCTCCAGCAAGCGCAATGAAAGAAGCTTTAAACATGATGAAGAAAACGCAAGAAGAATCAGGACTAGACTATGAAGTCTCATATGAGTGCACTCATCATGGGCCGTCTTTGAACATACCGACAATGTTCATAGAGCTCGGCAGCTCCCCAATGCAATGGCAAGATTCTGCAGCTGCTTCTGCTGTTGCGGAAGGTGCGATGGCAGCTGCAACATGCAAGAAAACTTATTTTACTGTTCTCGGGATTGGTGGTCCACATTACAATAAAAAATTCACTGAAATAGCATTAAACACTGAAAAAGCGTTTGGGCACATAATCCCTAAATATGCAATAAGTAAAATGGACTTGGACATGCTTCGACAATGTATAGATAGAACAGTAGAAGATGTTAAAGAAATCATATTGGACTGGAAAGGAATAGTCGGTTCAGACAAAAAAGCGTTACTTCACCTATTAGATAAAATCGATTTAGAAGCAAAGAAGATTTAATGACGTAACTATTTCATGATTGTTTACATTTGTATTTTAGATTTCAAAACACTAGCTTCTGCATAAGCTTTTCTTATTAACTCCGGCAGGATTTCTGGAGATAACGCGTTTGCGTTAATGGCAAGGTTATGTGCCTCGAAATTGGCTATTTGAATCAGAATTGACATGGTTTCAGGCAACGGATAAGCCGCGTTTAAAGCCAAGTTCATCGATTGCATCAAAACTTGGTTTATGTATTCCTTGTATTCCTCTGGTCTCAATTTCAAATCTTTTTCGGGTATAATTCTTCCATCATCGTAAACGGCTTTTAGGTTCAACCCCATCTCTATGGGTTTTATGCCAAGCTTGGACAAAACAGGCGCAAGGCTTTCAGAAATAACGTCTCCTTTTTTGGCTACCACTGTATCTCGATTTACCCAAACACTTCCACCATCTATACGAGTTGGAATACCTACTGAATTAAGTTGACTGATAATCGGTCCCGGAGGAAGCCCGGTGTTGCCAGCCGGAACTATTATATCTTCCATGACGATATCCTTTGCCTTAGCAAAGTCTTTCACTTTACTTTTATCGAGAACTAAAGCTAATTTGAAGGGGTTGATGTTAGTGAAAATAAATAGATTAGAACCTTCAAGATATTCTTTCATCTTTTCTATGTTTTGTTTTCCCTGAAAATCCGCGATTGATTTTTTCGTTAATGTGTTCTTAATAACTCGGAGATAAGCTGTGCCTTCAAGTTTCTTCCTTATCTCCTGAAGCTGAGAAGCTCTAACCTTGTGTAGAGCAGCAATCCCAATTACTTTATATTCACTGAACAGTTTTTTTATCTCTTCAACTTCCTCAACTTTTTCAGGTGACACGCGCCGTTGCAACTTACTCTTCCTCTATACACTTTCAAATCTGCACTTTTATAGGAGGCCCCATTGTTGCTTTGATATAGACCGAATCTATGTTCTTGATTCCTCTCTTAAGTCTTCCTTCAATCCTTCTCAGTACCGCTTGAATGTTGTCAATAATCTCATCGTCTGGCATGTTTTCTGTACTAACTCGACTATTTATAACAGGCTGACCCCGAGTTCTGACAAGTATCATCTTTCTTTGCCTTTCAATCTCAGTTTCTATATTGGCTGTTGGCGCAATAGGGAGAGGCATCTTGCCTCGGGGACCCAAAATCGAACCAAAAACTTTACCTACTAACGGCATTAGAGGAGCAGCAGCGAGGAAAGAATCCATAGTGTTTGCTATCTTCCTCTGTTTCTTTTTATCGTTTGCAAGGCTTTCAAGCTCTTCCCTTTCAATGACTAAATCAGCACCTCCTCTTCTGGCCCTTAGGGCCATATCGCCCGTGGCGAATACGCATACTTTAACTTGTTTTCCTAGAGGATGTGCTAATTCCACATTTTCTTGTATCTTTCCCTCAGGTTTTTTCATATCGATATCGCGAAGATTGATGATGAGCTCTATGGACTGATTGAAATTCCTCTTTTTAGTTTTCTCTCTTAATTCTTTAAGAGCCTCTCTGAGCCTGTTTGTTTCTATCGACATTTTCCCTAAAGCCTCAAAACAAAATTTTTCAACCCATAAATAAAAAATTATTGTTGCCTTTTTTCTCTATTAGATTATCATATTTTCCTTCGTCGATTTCTCGAAGCACAATTTTAGGATCCTTCTGGTCTATCGTCACCCCCATACTTACACAGGTTCCAACGATCTCTTTGATTGCCAATTTGAAATTTTTAGCTAAAAGCGTAGGTTTCTTAATCTCAGATATTCTCATTATTTGCTCCATAGACAGATTCCCAACCTTCTCAGTGCTAGGTTTGCCAGATCCTTTTTGGATACCTGCTTCTTTAACGATTAGTGCAGCTGTTGTAGGTATCCCCACGGTGACCTCAAAAGCCTTGGTCTCGGGATCAACAATTATCTTGACTGGAACCTTCATTCCAGCATAATCTTTTGTTATCTCATTGATCCTATTTACAATTGCAACAACATTGACACCCAGTGGTCCTAAAGCCGGCCCTAAGGGCGGGCCAGCGGTAGCTTGACCGCCGTTTACAAGTGCTTCAACAACCTTTTTTTCAGGCAATTTTTACTGTCCCTCTTTTTTTCCTTTTTCAACTAATTTCACGTAATCTGCGTGAACTGTGATAGGCAATGTGAAAGTTGCCTCCAATAATTCTATCGTTACCTCTTCCTTTACTCTGTCTACGTCTGTTATTTTCGCCCTCATTCCTTTGAAGGGGCCGCTTATAACTTCTACAACATCTTTAACGTCGAGCTCTTCAATCGTCGGCTTAACTGCAACATACTTTTCAATCTCTGAAAAAGACACAACGCCTTGTATCCTCGACCGAACATGTTTTATTCCTGAAATTGCTTCTTCAACCCATTGCGGGCCTTCTGCCTCAATGAACAAGTAACCTTTCAACGTTTCTGGTAGAAGTATTGCTTTTATAGGTATCTTATTTATCTCAACCCTGCTTGTTATAAGGTCTGACACGTTTTTTTCTTGACCAACCGTTGTTCTTACAACAAAGAACATTGTGGAGAATTTTTCTTCGTTCATTTTATGCACCTGCCGCAATAAAACCAGCAAGCATCTTTATGATGAAACCTATAAAGCCGATTGCAACTATCCCAACAAGGCAAATTTTGATAGATAACCATAGTTCACCTCTGTCGGGTTTTTTTGCAAGCCGAAGCAGTCTAGCACTAGACTTTAAGAATGAGCCTAAACCCAAATCAACCATCTCATTTAATTCTTAAACAAAAGGTAAATGTCACCTATATAAAAATATGCCCAATACCACGTGGATTTTCTTCATGCGTTTTATCTCCTGAAGAATACAGTTTTGCCGTTTTCTTTGAGTCTTAAAAAACATAATGTCCATATATTTGCAGTATATTAACTCCAATATGTCATGTGCACAAAGAGGAAAAAATTGGTTAAGGTAAATTTCGGTTTGAGAGTGCCTACTTTTCCTGTAGACGACAGTAACGAGAAAGAATTTGTCGCTCAGATTTTCAGGTTCATGAAAAAGCTTGAAGGCTGTTTTGATTCCGCATGGTTTGATGATCACTTTGTTCCCTGGGCGACTTTCGTATCTAGGAATACGCCGACCTTGGAGAGCTTCGCAATGGTAAGCTACTTCTCAGGTATTTTCCGAAAATTTTACTTTGGCAACGTGGTGCTCTGCAACTCTTATAGAAATCCAGCTTTACTGGCAAAGATGGGTGCAACGCTTCAAACGTTGACTGGAGGACAGTTTATTTTGGGAATCGGGGCTGGATGGAAAGAAGATGAATACATAGCATACGGTTACGAGTTTCCCCCTTCTAAAATTAGGATACAACAGCTTGAAGAAGGGGTTCAAATAATTAGGAAGATGTGGACCGAAGGGGTAGCCAATTTTGAAGGCAGATACTATAAGGTTCATGATGCTTATTGCTTTCCAAAACCCGAACCTATTCCTCCAATCATGATAGGTGGAGGCGGAGAACAGCTGATTTTGAGAGTTGTGGCCCGTCAAGCTGATTGGTGGAACATCCCAAACGTCTCGCCTGAAACATTCCATCATAAACTGGATATCCTCGAAAAACACTGTGCGAAAGTAGGCAGGGAACCTGAAACGATTGTTAAGACTCTGGCAAACATAATATCGATAGCTAAAACCGAAGAAGAGTCTTGGAAACAAGCTTCTAAAAGCCAGTTCATCCAAAAAGGAAGTGAGGAAAATTTCATAGTTGGAAACCCTGACACAGTGATAGAGAAACTTGAAAAATACATTAAAATAGGTGTTCAACACTTTATTCTACGTTTTGTAGATTTTCCGAAGACCGACGGGGCCCAGTTATTCAGTGAAAAAGTTGTTCCAGCGTTCATCGTGTAGCCAATAACTAAAAATGTTGTATTCAAAAACATTGCTTATCAATCTGAAAATTAGGAAGAGCAAAAACACATTTATGTGTCAGATTAGTTTTAATTGAACTTATTTTAGTGTGATGAACCTATGAGTTTTAATTGATGTTAGCAACTAAAAAATTAGAAGAAACAAAGAAGAGATGTTCAAGTATTTCAAACTTTTCTGTTTAACACTTTTTTCCGACAAATTTAAGTAGTAGATTCGCTATGTCGAAAGGTTGAATAGCAAGTTTCACAAAAAATAGCAAGGTGAAGAATTATATGGAGTACGTTTACGCGGCTATGCTTTTACATAAAGCTGGAAAACCGATTGATGAAGATAATGTGACTAAGGTTCTCAGTTCCGCAGGAATTAACGTCGACCCAATAAGAGTCAAGGCATTGGTGGCAGCTCTAGCGGAAATCAATATTGATGAAGCAATCAAATCCGCACCTACCTTTATGCCCGCGGGAGCGCCTACAGCAGCAGCCGCTACGCCATCTGCACCTGCGGCCACAGAAAAGCCTAGGGAGGAAGAAAAGAAAGAAGAGAAAAAGGAAGAAGAAGCCATAGAAGGGCTCGGCGCCCTCTTTGGGTAAAAAGAAACTCTATTTTCCTTAAAACATTGCTTAACCATTAAGATCCAGCATAATAGAATTTTTAGGCTTAAATACGTTCAAGCTGTTAATGGTGCTACTTGGAAATGTATCAAACATTATTGACGGGGATGTAGTTTTCATGCGTTTTCCAGAAGAGGAGTATCATCTTCCCTTCTTTGATGAACACGGGTATGTTCGGAAACTTTGCCCTCGATGTCGAGAATACTTCTGGACAATGAATTCTAGCCAAAAACTTTGTGGAGAATCAACAATTGAAGGCTGCGGCGAGTATACTTTTATCGGTAACCCGCCGACAGAAAAACCTCATACTCTACAAGAGATGAGAGAGGTCTTCTTATCCTTTTTTGAGCAGAGGGGACACATGCGGATTAAGCCTTATCCTATTGTAGCCCGATGGAGAGATGACCTATACTTCACCAACGCTAGCATAATCGATTTTCAGCCTTACGTTACTGAAGGGATGATTCCTCCTCCGGCGAATCCTCTTGTTATCAGCCAGCCTTGTGTTAGGTTTCCGGACGTGGACAATGTAGGACACACGTTCGGTCGACACCTAACTATATTCGAGATGGGCGGTCATCACGCATTTAATTATCCAAATAAGGAAGTTTACTGGAAGGACGAAACCGTTCGCTATCACCATGAGTTCGTGACCAAGGAATTAGGAGTGAAACCGGAGCATGTCGTTTACAAAGAAGGAATATGGGTTGGTGGGGGAAATGCTGGGCCAGATGTTGAGAGCATAATAGATGGGTTGGAGGTCGGTACATTAGTTTTTATGAAGTATAAGGTAGTCAACGGTGAATTTTTGGAATTGCCAATTAGAACCGTTGACACTGGATATGGAATTGAAAGGTTAACTTGGCTTTCTCAGGGGGCGCTCAGCTGTTTTCACGCCGTCTATGGTGACCTATTAAACAAAATTATGGATATGGCTGGAATTGAAGAGGTAGATGAGAAAATTCTAACTGAAATTTCTAAAATTTCGGGTTTAATCAGCATATCTAAGACTTCTAGCCGAGATGAAAACTGGAGAAAAATAGCAGGAAGAATAGGTATACCGCTACTGAGTCTTCAACCAATCATGAATTCCGTTGTGAACGTCTTCGCCGTGACTGACCATACGAAATGCTTGGCGTTCATGTTAGCCGAGGGTGTTGTTCCTTCAAACGTTCGGGAAGGATACCTTACGAGGCTAATGATTAGAAGAACTTATAGACTGCTGAAAAACCTTTCAATCGAAGATATGATATCTGAAATCATTGATATGCAGATATCATTATGGTCTAAAGATTTTCCGCATCTCAGGGAAATGCGTGATGAAATTCTTGAACTTTTGTCAATAGAACTGGAGAAGTATGAGCAGACTATTGAAAGAGGAAGAGAACTCGTGAAAAGATTCATCCGTGACATGAAAACTGAGAAAACTGCTGAGATTTCAATAGATAAATTGGTGGAGCTTTACGATTCGCATGGGCTTCCGCCAGAAGTCGTAAGCGAAACAGCCTCCAAAGAAGGAATCACGGTTCAAGTACCTGAAGATTTCTATAGCTTTGTAGCTGAGAGGCATCTGGAAGCTCCAAAAACTTTAAAGCCTATTTTAACTGAAGATGTTAGCAATCTGCAGAAATATTTTTCAGGTTTACAGGAAACACGGACACTATATTATGAGGATGCATACATATCCACATTTAATGCTAGAGTTCTACGTGTTTCTGACAATCGAGTTGCATTGGATAAGACATCTTTCTATCCTGAAGGCGGAGGTCAAATGGCGGATAATGGTTTCTTAGAGTTCAGTGGTACGCGTTCGCAAGTTGTCGACGTTAAGAAGGCTGGCAATGTGATAGTTCATTTCTTGAAAGGCGCAGTTCCAAAGGAAGGAGACGAAATTAAAGGAATAGTCGACTGGGAACGAAGGATCAGCCTCATGAGGCATCATACAGCTACACATGTGGTTATGGGGGCGGCTAGACGGGTACTTGGCGAGCATATCTGGCAAGCAGGTGCCCAGAAGGAAGTAGAGCAAGCTAGACTTGACATATCTCATCCGAAACGGCTAACAACAGAAGAAATAATTAAGATTGAAAACCTAGCCAATGAAATAGTCATGAAGAACATACCAGTTGAGTCTTTCTGGATGCCGCGAGAGGAGGCTGAAAAACTTTATGGTTTTAGGCTTTATCAAGGCGGCGTCGTCCCTGGACGAGAGATAAGAGTTGTAAAGACTGGGAACTGGGAGGTCGAAGCTTGCGGAGGCACCCACTGCAAGTCAACTGGCGAAATCGGGCTAATAAAAATAGTCCACACTGAGAGAATCCAAGACGGTGTTGAAAGAATAATCTTTAGTGCAGGAGTTCCAGCGGTTAAGAGGATCCAAGATGTTGAGGCAAAATTGCGCAGGATTGCGATTCTTCATGAAGCCCCAATCGAAAAGGTAGAAAGCGCTGTGGAAAAAGTTTTACAGGAATATAAGAAACTTCGCAGAGAAAAAGAAAGCCTAATTGAGCAGTTTGCGAAGTCTAAAGCCAAAGAATATTATAATAGATCTATACCGGTTTCAGAATTTAGTTTCGTTGCTCAACGTGTTAATGAAGAAGAAGTGAGTAAAGACTCCTTGATAAAAGTGGCCAACGATCTCGTTGCACAATATCCAAGTTCAATAGCGGTTTTTGTTTCAGTGGGAAAGAACGACGCGAAATTAATAGTAAGAGTTGGAGATAAGGCGCTAAAACACGGGGTTGATGCACGAGAAATAGCTCGAGAAGCCGCATTAGAACTTGGTGGAGGCGGTAGCGGGAAACCAGGGTTCGCTCAGGGTGGAGGAACACGTATCGAGAGGGCGGATAAAGCCTTAGAGAAAGCTGAAGCCATTGTACGTAAGAAATTAGAGAGGGAGACCCATGTTGGTTGATTGGAAGACGATTGAAGAAAAATGGCAGGAAGAATGGGAAAAAGCGCGGATCTTTGAAGCAGATCCAGACCCTAAAAGGAAAAAATGTTTTGTGACCTTTCCGTTTCCCTATATGAATGGCCCGTTACATATTGGGCATGGTTTCACTGCGACACGTGTCGATATCTATGCTCGTTTCATGCGGATGCGGGGATATAACACGCTTTTTCCGTGGGCTTGGCATTGGACTGGGGAACCCATCTTGGGGGCAGCTTTACGTGTAAAGAAAGGCGATGCAGATCTTATAAAGGCGCTTAAAGAAATCGACGGCGTTCCTGATGAAGAGTTGAATAAGTTTGTTGATCCAGTTTACATGGCTGAATACTATACAAAAGAAGGTAGAGAAATACTAAAAAAAATAGGATTCGCGATAGATTGGAGACGAGAGTTTCATACAACCATTTTGGAGCCTGCTTTTAACCGTTTTATCGAATGGCAATATGAAACCCTTCGGAATAAAGGCTATGTTGCGAGAGGAACGCATCCAGTTGTTTGGTGCCCAAACGATCAGAGCCCCGCGGGTGATCATGACCGACTGGTGGGTGAAGGGGT
>JAWBOR010000026.1:0-17336 GCA_038826015.1 Bathyarchaeia archaeon | reverse complement strand
CAGGCACAGTCAGCAACCACGTCAAAGGCGTCAAATCCCTCTTCCGCTGCAACGGACTGAAACTTGACCTGCCCTACAGCCTATCTAAGAGAGGCGTATACGAAGACCGAGCGCCTACGCCAGAAGAACTTCAGAAACTCTTGGACATAGCCGACCTCCGCGAGCGAGTCATCATCACCATGCTAGCCCTAGGCGGATTCCGAATAGGCACATTGGTAAAGCTCCGCTACCGCCACGTAAAAAGAGACCTCGAAAGACAAACAATGCCAATCCACGTACACGTCGAAGCCGAAATCACCAAAGGAAAATACCACGACTACGACACCTTCCTAAACCAAGAAGCCGCCCAATACCTGCGCGATTACTTGGAGATCAGACGACAAGGCACAAGAAAAATCCCGCCAGAAAACATCCACGACGACTCACCGCTAATCCGAGACGGGCAATGCAAGCATCCTAAACCCGTATCAGAAGGCAGCATACACCGAATCGTACACCGACTCTACGTCAAAGCAGGACTATTAACCAAAAACCCAAGAGGAAGACGCTACGACCTACGAGCACACAGCATACGCAAGTTCTTCCGAACCCAAATGGCATCGCTTGGAGTAGACCGCGACTACATTGAATACATGATGGGCCACACCATAAGCACCTACCACGACATCAAAATGAAAGGCACGAATACCTAAGAGGCATCTACCTCGCATCAGGCCTAAGCATAAAACCCAAAACCCGACTCAGCAAAATCGACGCACTAAAAGAAATAATCCGCGCATGGGGACTAAAACCAGAAGAAATCATAACAAAAGACGCCCTCACAAGACCTAACCGCACAATCATCGACAACAGCCAACTTGAAAACCAGCAGCTGGTTCAGCTGACCGCTGCTCTAAAACAGCAGATGCCCAAAGAACCCCACCAAAACCAGCCTAAAAATAGTATAAATTCGCGCTTAGACAATGGTAGCCCGGGAGAGATTCGAACTCTCGTCAGCGGGTCCAGAGCCCGCGATGCTTAACCGCTACACCACCGGGCTTTTCTGCTTTCAATTGTGGTTTATTCATGTTGGATTTTATTTCTTTTTTTGTTTTCTTCTTATAATGAAAGTTACCTATTTATAACTGTGAAATACACTATTTTGGAATATTTAGAAAACGGTAAGACGGTTAGTAAAGTCAGACTTATAAAAGGCTGAGGATGAATTCTTTTCTCTTTTGACGGATGTTAAGCATGTTTTCTCTCATTTTTTTAATAGTTTCATCTGCTTCTTGAACTGAGACTTTTTCAATTCCAAGTACTTCAGTGGCTTTTTGGTAGATTCCCATTGGCGATGACTTAGAATTTTTCAGTTGTTGAAAGAGAATTGTATAGTCGAATTTGGTTCCATCCACGGCGGATGCCAGCCACATGTAATTTTCAAGCATTTCCACCGTTGTGTTGAGCATGTAATGAGCCGCTTCTATGAACAAGCCGTCTTCAATAAGCTGTCTAGTCCGAGCTAACAAACCTTTCATAAGACTTTCTTTACCGTAATAATTCAGATTGTTTCTAACCCGTATGTGCAATGCCTTCTGAGTTGAAAGATTAGCGCTAATAAAGCTTACAGCTTCTCCCCACATGGCTGAGAAAGAATTTAACATTTTTTCAGTTTTTACCCTGTCAAGTCTGGAAAACTTTAAGATTCCAACGTAATCTTCATAAATTTTATACATATCCAATTTTTTACAGGAATATTCGAGAGCTGCAATAAAACGACTATTTGAAATCGGCATCTTATTAACTTCCATCAAAACCTTCAGAATTGTCTCAAAACCAAGAACAGCGTAAACCACAGCGCTTTGAAAGTCTTCTTTCCTATGGGCTGATTGGGCTCTACTCAAATAGGCATCCGACCCCATTACATAGTTTTCTGTTCGTATCTCAACACGTTCAGGTTTCCAATGAGTCTTCGACATCAAATCCTTCGCCTTTGTTAAAGTGAGGTTTCGGTCAAAAAGGACTTGAGCCTCAAAAAGCTTCTGATCAATCTCTGGCGGGACTCTCTGAATAATCCACTTCTCCGGTATATAGTCCAAGTCAAAGAAACAATTGTTAACTTCAGCGCGTTCCACATACTCGTATCCGAAGTCTCTGCTGTCTACAATCAAAAGGTCAATGTCGCTGCTTGGAACAGCGTCTCCGCGGCTCCAGCTTCCAAATAAACCGATGCCCAAAATCGACTCACGAGATTTTAGATCTTCTAAAAGCCGTCCTAGAACACCGCTAATATTTTCGGGTAGCTTCATTAAATGGTTTCCCCTAATTCGCTAAATTATATCTAATATCATAATATAAGCATTAACTGGAGTTACCAATTTATCACCGATAAACGTAATGGATAAACATGTGAAAAATCTCTAAAACCAGATTTTAACCGAAAGGTTTATATATTAGTGGCGTTCATTAAAACGCCATTACGGGCTGATGAACGAGCGCTCGATTCTGATCCCGATATGAAGAATCATTTTTGTGAAGGTTATCCCGTTACATCTATTTCACATAATAAAGGTTGGGAAAATGGAAGAGAAAAGGAAAGAGAAACAACCTCAACAAATGTTGGTGGAAAAATGCCCCGAATGCGGAGGCACAAACTTCGTTCACGATTATGAAAGCGGAGAAACTGTTTGTGGAAATTGTGGTTTAGTCCTCCAAGAAATCACGGTGGATAAAGGTCCTGAATGGCGGGCTTTTACACAGGAAGAGAAGGCTTCCCGTAGTCGTGTTGGGATACCTACCTCCTATGCGGTTCACGACAAAGGTTTATCCACAGCAATTGACAGAATTGATCGCGATGCCTTTGGACGCAAGCTTCCGCTTTCTACAAGACTTCAGATGTGGCGACTGAGAAAGTGGCAGATAAGATCCCGCGTACATTCGTCAATCGACAGAAATCTCGCTCAAGCCATGACGGAGTTAGATCGTCTCTCTGATAAGGTCTCAATGCCCTCGGCTGTAAAAGAAAAAGCAGCTGTGATATATCGGAAAGCCTTAGACGAAGGTTTAGTGCGCGGCAGGTCAATCGCTGCTATTGCCGCTGCTTCATTGTATGCTGCTTGCAGACTCACTGGAACGCCGAGGAACCTACGAGAAATCTCTGAGGCAAGCCTCGTAAATAAAAAGGATGTCGCACGATGTTACAGACTCTTATTACGCCAGTTAAACATTAATATGCCTATCGCCGATCCAGTCATTTATCTCACCAAGATCGCTGAGAGGGCTAACGTTTCAGGTTACATTCAATCACTGGCTCTGAAAATTATTAATGAAGCTAAAGAGAAACGTGTCTCAGCTGGCAAAGACCCTATGGGACTAGCCGCAGCGGCGCTTTACATTGCATGTTACAAGGCAGGCGAAAAGAAGACTCAAAAAGACATCGCTGACGCTGCAGGTGTAACCGAGGTTACGGTTAGGAATCGCTATAAAACTCTCAAAAAACAGTTACGTCTAGAATTGCCTGATTAACCGTTTTCTATTTTTTTGTCCTCTTCGGTTTTTTCTATTTCCAGTACAATAGGACCTATGTAGCCGCAGTCCTTGCAGATGTACCGTCGCGGAGTTAACCATATGTCAAAACTTGTTGAAAGCTGAATATTGATGCTTTGACATCTTGGACAGACTTTCATTGTTTTGTATGATGAGGGATTCCAATGAATCTTTCCTAAAATTGAACGTGGCTGTTTAAGCTTTCCCATTTTTCACGCTTTCTTTTATCTTATTGAACTTCAATGTTCTCTTTTGGATATCCCATCTGGATTAGGAAAGCATAGGCTTTCTCTCTCTGGTCGCCTTGGAGCATGATTTGACCATTCTTAGCTGTTCCACCACAAGCGCAGTAAGCTTTCATTTTCTGAGACAGCCTACCTAAGTCTACGTCTTTGTCATCTATGCCTTCAATTAGAGTCATAGCTTTCTTGAATTTCCTTGTTTCACAATAAACTCTTATCTTCTGTTGTTCTTTGCTGATTTCGCCGCAGACACAAATATCTTTAGGAAGCCCGCATACCGGACAGATTTCAACCATTAAATTAACCTTTACTCCTTTAGTCGCCTCACTGAATACATTAGAGACGAGGTCTATTTAAAAGTTTAGGAAAAGGTATTCGACTAAATAGCATTAGACATCTTTTTTATTTTTTCAAATGTACTCTAAAAGATAATCCTTCTACGCCTGCTATAAGAGATAACACCATTTGATTAGCTGCGGCTTCTTCTCCGAAAACATCGTTTTTAAATTCCCATCTATGCTTTTTTATGTATTCTTGAAGACAATCGACAGTTAGTTTAAGGCGTTTCATTTCTACTTCAACAAGCGTTTGAGCTATAGCAGATGGATTCTTTGGAGTATTTCGACTTACACACTTGATTGCTGACATAAAATGCGAAAGGCAAAGTCCTTTTGAAGTTTTGAATTCTTGCTGGAAATCTTTTTTATCGAGCATCTGTATTAGAGTATGTAAATATCTTTCGTCAGAAGACCACAGATACTCACACGCTGGACAAGGCACTTCTCCATGTACTACTTTTTCTAATGTATCACTGAATAACGAAAATGTGCTTTTCCGCTTTCTTCTGCTAACAAAAATATTGCTGTTCGCGGAATCTTTAAGGCTATTTAGAATGCCAGGAGACAAAGAACTAAATTGCTCAATTATTCTTTCAATAACCTCTTTCATATATGTGGCGTAGCCTAAACCGTTCTCTGTATGGCCTCTATTAAAAGTCTTGTAAAGTAAATGCATATGACGATTGCAGAAACCCTTGGCAGCGAGAATCTTTTTTCTAAACTGAGCATCCATTGCAACTTCGTTTTTAAGCAAATATTCCATGAGTCTTTCTTCATTTTTCAGCCATAAGTAACACAAGGGACACCCTTCTGATCTTTTAATCCCTTCAAGAATAGGTATAGTTGATATGTTTTTTTCGACCAAATAATAAATCCTCCTCATAGCTTCTTCTGGAGTGACACCAAAATCGTTTTGATGCTGGATAAAGCTTGATATGTTGATTCGAAATCTGAGATTCCTAGAAATATTGATCTACGAAAGCCGCCGTTTGGATTTTGAAACTTAGCTATAAGCTCTAAGGTTGCCTTTGGAAATCTGCAAGTTTCATCCAGAGCTTCGAGAGATTTTACTCCGAAATAGATATCTTCCATGACAATGTAAGGCGAGGAGATTTCGGATCCGTCTGTAAATCCGCCAGATTGAATCTCACATTGTCTAATCCATTTTAGCGTATTGGGCAATGCCTTAACATCATAGCCTATAAGCTTTAAGATTGCAAGTGCATAATATGTTGATGCCAATCTAGAAAATCTTCTGCTTCCAAAACTTCCATCATCATTTTGTATCTTTAAAATCTGTTTTGTAACTCTCTCAGAATTTAATGGGAAATTGATGGAATCAAGCAGTTTAACTGCTAAGTAGATGTCTTCAATTTCTGAGAGGGCTTCTATATATATCTGTGGATTTTCTAATCCTTCGATTAAGATTTCTAAGGATAGAGCAGTTTCTTCTAATGGTTTTATCGGTTTAGCTCCCAGAAAAGATAAAGTTGTAATCACATAATAAGCACCTTTAATTGAATCAAAGCTTCCGTCTTGATGCTGAAGACCTTGAAGAAACCTAATAGTTTTATCCATATTAGTAGGCTTAGTGTCAAGCATTCTTAGTATTTTTATAGCATAATATGTGTCTTGAGCGTTGGATTCTGCTCCACGGGCGAAAGTGTAGCCGCCATCTTCATTCTGCCTTTCAAAAATATAGGTTGCAATTGACTTTGTATTTATCAAATCTTCGATCCCAAATGATTGAAGGATGATCCCACCCCGTTTTGCGGTGTTCAAATAGTAGAAGCCATCAGCTTGAAGAGATACTCAAGCAGTTAAAGGTGGGCCTCATCACCTGCTAAAAATCAAAAAATGGAATCTTTTAAACTTTTTGTCTTTTCGATCTATCTTTAGATAAAAACGATTTCTTTAAAACTTATATTAAGCATGCTTTCCCCAGTGTTTGTTTAGTCGTAATGAAGCTGTTTTATTCTAAATAAAAAAAGAAGTCAAACAATTAAAAATAAATAACGCCTATTTGAAGATCATCTTTAGGTTTCGCCGCATAATGTTAAGATTCGTTTCCAGTTTTGATCAACCCATTGCTGAAGGATGTCAGCTTCATGTTGGAATTGTGGCTGGAATAAGTGTCTAAATCTATCTTGCATCTTTATGAAGTCAACTAAAGGCTTCGGCTGTGGAACCTTTATGTTCAGTTTATATTTGCCGTTTTCAACCTCGTAAACGGGCCAGTAACGAGTCTGAACAGCTAACCTCGCAATCTCGATGCTTTTCGCTGAATCATGCCTCATACCAAGAGGACACGGCGAATACACATGAAGAACAGCTGGTCCATTAACCTCTAGACCTTTACGAACCTTGGTCATATAATCATTCCAGTAAGCTGGCGACGCGGTCGCCGCGTATTCAATGCCATGTGCAGCACAAATCCCAATGAAGTCTTTTTTAAATTCTGGTTTTCCAGGTATCTTTTTTCCAGCTGGGCTTGTAGTTGTTGCTGCTCCATGGGGGGTGGCTCCAGACCTTTGGATTCCTGTGTTCATGTAGGCTTCGTTGTCATAGCATATGTAGAGGAAGTCATGTCTCCTTTCAAGAGCTCCTGAGATGGCTTGTATCCCTATATCAAATGTTCCTCCGTCTCCTCCAATGGCGATTACATCAACATGTTTGTTCCACGCATTCCTTCGAGTTAGGGCTTTGTACGCCGCTTCGATTCCTGAAGCAACCGCCGCCGCGTTTTCGAAGGCTACGTGAACCCAAGGAACTTTCCATGATGTAAAAGGATAGATGGTTGAAGCAACTTCTAGACATCCCGTAGCGTTCACAACAACTGTTGGTCCTCTGATAGCTTTAAGGGTCATCCTTGCAATTGTGCCAGCTCCACATCCAGCGCACAGTCTATGCCCAGATGTGAACAACTCTTCTTTTGTCAGTTCTTGTAGCTTGACCATTATTCTCTCACTCCTATAAACTTTAAAGGTTCTTTAACTAGTCCTGTCTCGGCAACTTTGAGGGCTTCTTTGAAGATAGTTTCAATTTCAAAGGGGGTGATGTCTCTCCCACCTAAACCATAAATGCCATTAAAGACCTTCAGATTCTTTCCATTCTGATAAAATGTAGCTGTTACGTCGCTGCAAAGAGCACCATAGGGGGCGCCGAAACTCAAGGCTCTGTCCAGTACTGCCAAGACTTTTAGGTTCTTAACTGTTTTCATCAGGTCTTCTGCTGGGAAAGGACGATAAACCCACGGTTTTATGACCCCGACTTTTAGTCCTTTGCTTCGGAGGTTCCTAGCTACGGCTTTAGCTGTTCCCGCGGTGCTCCCCAAACAGATTATGGCAGCTTCAGCGTCTTCCACTCCATAAGTTTCTATGAAGCCATATTTTCGACCGCTTAAGACTTCATATTCTCTATTTACTTTTTCTATGACCCCATAAGACTGGTTTAGGGCTTCGACTTGTTGAAGTTTCATCTCGAAGTAATAGTCCGTGAATGTTAAAGCTCCAACAGTGATTGGGTTATCCGGATCAATCGTTATAAATGGTTTTCTTGTCTCAAGAAACTTGTTTACTTCACCGTCTTCTAGGGTTTCCACTCTTTCCATGGAATGAGAAACTATGAAGCCGTCAATATTCACAGACACGGGAAGCAAAACCTTGTGGTCTTCAGCTATTTTGAAGGCTTGAATAACCCAATCATAAGCCTCTTGAGCGTTTTCAGCGTATATTTGTATCCAACCGCAATCTCTGGAGCCCATCATATCTGATTGGTCGCCGTGAATGTTAATTGGAGCTGAAAGCGCTCTATTAGCAACGCCCATAACAATTGGGCATCTTAGACCTGAGGCGATATAGAGCATTTCATGCATTAAAGCCAGCCCTTGGCTCGATGTGGCCGTGAAGACTCTGGCTCCAGTTAGGCTTGAACCGATGCAGGCTGACATGGCTGAATGCTCAGATTCAACGCAGATGAATTCTGTGTTTACCTCGCCGTTGTGGACGTATTCGCTGAAGGCCTCTACAATTATTGTCTGCGGCGTAATAGGGTAAGCTGCCACAACATCAACGTTGCTTTGTTTAGCCGCGTAGGCTATGGCTTCATCTCCAGTTAAACCCATTATTCTGCTCATGTTACCTTTTCTCCTCCACCATGTCTATGCATTTTACAGGACATTCATTGGCACAGATGCCGCATCCTTTGCAGTAGTCATAGTTTACTTCAACAAACTTCTCTAGTCTATTTATCGCGGCGTCGGGACAGAATATCCAGCATAAAAGGCAATTTATACATCTCTTTTGGTCTACAACAGCTCTAAAGGCTCTCCAATCTCCTGTCTTATACTTCATAGCTGAGCCTGGTTCAAGAAGAAAACCGCCTATTGGTATTGACTTCCATCCAGGTTTGGACTCACTCAAAACCATACGCCTCCTCATAAGCCCTCTTCACAACAGCAACATTCTTCTCTCCGACAGCACCGGGGAAACGTTCCAAAACAACTTTGATTAATGAATCCATTTTTGTAACAGGCACAGCCTTGACGAGTGCTCCTAACATAGCGGTGTTGTAAATCGGTCTGCCCAGAACATCAAGTGCTATTCTCACAGCGTTAACTGTGTAAACCTTCGCCTTTTCTATTTTTATTTCTTTTTTTAATTCTCGTGGGCTTTTTTCCGTGTTAGCTACAACTATTCCGTTTGGAACTAAGCCTTTGGTTAGGTCAATTTTGCCTATTAGAGTTGGGTCAACTATGACAACGATGTTTGGATTATAAATCTGGCTGTGGATACTAATTGGCTCATCTGAGATTCTCGTGTAACCCGTAACTGGTGCGCCTCTTCGTTCTGGTCCAAACTCTGGGAAAGCTTGCACATACATACCGTCGAGTAGAGCTGCATAAGCAAGCATGCGGCTCACGGTGACTATGCCTTGTCCACCTCTGCCGTGCCATCGGACCTCAACTAACAACCTTTTACCTCCATGCTTAACAGATTCTTTTATTATTGTTTTTTGTGGTTATGAGAATTATGAAGAAGAATATAACTTTACCTAAAAAACATAAAACATGACGTACAATAATTAACAAAACTTTTTCTTAAATATTCCTTCTTAATACTCAGCGTATAAAATAACGCATTTTAAAAATTCATAATCGGACTGAAGAAAAACAGCCATGTGGATTCTATTAGAATTCGCCGCCGTAGCCTCCCGGCATTCCGCCTGGGCCGCCGTAACCGCCAGGAGGACCTTTAGGCATCTTCGTCTTTCCAGCAGCGATTACGTCGTCTATCTTCAGTATCATTGATGCTGCTTCAGTGGCTGATTTAATTATCTGTTTTTTGACGGCTAAAGGCTCGTAAATATTAAGTTTCTCCATATCTTCAACTTTTCCACTGAAGACATTGACCCCTGTCCATAATTTGCCTTTTTCATGTTGCGCCCTGATCTCAGATATAATGTCAATGGGGTCAAGACCAGCGTTTTCACCTAAGGTTATAGGCACGATTTCCACTGCTTCAGCAAACATGTGAACAGCCAATTGTTCTCTTCCAGGTAAAGTTTCAGCGTATTCTCTAAGCGCTCTGGCTACTTCTTCTTCTGGGGCACCGCCTCCAGCTACTATTTTAGGTTCTTGTACAACATCTCTGACTACGAAAAGCGCGTCGTGAATTGATCTTTCAGCTTCCTCTACGATCCGTTCAGTACCACCTCTTATTAATATAGCCACAGAACGTGGGTTCTTGCACCCTTCTATGAAGACCATTTCGTCGTCGCCAATCTTTCTTTCCTCCACGAGCGCTGCATATCCTAAATCGTTTTCGGTCAAGTCATCTAAAGAAGTAACAACTTTCCCGCCGGTGGCTTTGGCAAGTTTCTCCATATCTGACTTTTTGGCTCGCCTCACAGCTAATATTCCTTTCCTAGAGAGGAAATGTTGAACCATATCGTCGATGCCCTTCTGACATATGACTACATTGGCACCTACTGAAGAAATTTTATCAGCCATTTCACGAAGCATATTTTCTTCTTCTTGTAGGAAAGACTCCATCTGTTCTGGAGTCTCAATATTTATCTTGGCGTCAAACTCAGTTTTCTCTACTTCAAGTGCAACATCTAAAAGGGCAATCTTGGCATTTTCCACACGTTTAGGCATACCTGGGTGAACAACTTCTTTGTCCAGGACTATGCCTTTTATAAGTTTTGTATCTACAATGGATTCTCCAGGTTTCTTCTCCACCATAACATCGTCCAAGTCGACTCTGTATTCATCTCCGACTTTTTGGGCTACATGTAAAATAGCGTCAACAGCTATTTTTGCAAGATATTCGCTGTTCTCGGAGACAATCTTGCTTGCCATAGATGTCATAGCAACCTTCTTTAATGATTCTTTGTCTGTGGGCTTAACAGGTATAGCTATTTTTTCAAGAGTCTCTAGAGCTTTCTCCGCGGCTTTTCTGTAACCATCGATAATTATTGTTGGATGAACATTTTTGCTTAGCAGTTCTTCTGCTTTGGAGAGTAATTCTCCGGATACGATGACGACTGTTGTAGTTCCGTCACCGACCTCATCGTCCGCTGTCTTGGAAACCTCCACCATCATTTTGGCCGCTGGATGTTCAACATCCATCTCCTTAAGTATTGTATGTCCATCGTTGGTAATTGTGACATCACCTAAACTGTCGACTAACATTTTGTCCATACCTTTAGGTCCTAGGGAGCTCTTTACAGCTTCAGCGACTATTTTTGCAGCCGTGATATTGGCATGTTGAGCTTCATGTCCGCGAGAACGGCTTGAACCCTCTTTCAATATCAAAACTGGAATCGCTGCTCCAGCTGCTCCTGCTGCAGACATATATCTCTCCTTCAAATCTGACTTTTCTAAACAACTAAAATAACTTTATATACTTTTCGTTAATTAATTCTGTCTATTTTAAGATTGTCTAAAAAGTGTTGGTAATCCCTAACTTCCCATTAATTAATATTTATAGAATTGGGTATAATAGAGACCTTAATTAAAAGTTTTAACAAATTATTTTGAGCTCACATAAATAGAAAGACAAAATTAATTAACTTATTCATTTCTTTTTAGGTCAGAGCTCATTGTGGTGCATTCAATGATTATTGAAAGTTTTCAGTTAAAAATAATGGAATTTGAAGAGATGCTGCAGAAATTAAGCAACATAACGTCCGACATCGTCTCTGAAAGGTTACCGCCACCTGATATTTGGAGTAAATCAGAAACTGTTGTATCTTCTCTTGGAAGCTTATCTGAAGAACTTAAGAACATGATGCTTTTGCTTAAACCAGAGAAGGCTTCAGCTATAAAGAGACAGTTCGACATGTTGTCTCAGCCTCTAGATACTTTCAGAGACATTTTATTTCAGAAGCCTATTGATCCATTGACCAATTCTAGGCTTTCGTTGGAACATTTGAGAAAAGCAATTGTTGAGGGCGCCAGTTTTCTTAATTTGGCTAATGAGATAAAGGAAAATCCGTCTGGAGGCATCTCTGAAATTCTTAAACTTAAAGAGGTTTATGAGACTAAGAGATATTTGTCGAATGTGTCGATTCCTGATGCGGTTTATGTGCGGTTTAATGCGTTAAGAAGAAATATGGAAAATTTGAAGCTTCGTCTCTCCGAACTTGAGCGAGCGCTAGAAGAATTGAGTAAGCACATTGACAATGTTCAAGAAGAAATGTCGAAGTTCCAACCCGCCTCAATTGAATCTTCAGCAGAGAAAACGAGTTCTGAATCTGCTTTATCCTCTGAATAAAAAATAGTTTGCTTTCAAAACTGGAATTTTGGTGACTGGCCAAATGTCAATGGTTGATGTAACATCTAAACCCGAAGTTTACAGGAAAGCCACTGCTAAAGGTCAGATAAAACTCAGGAAGGAAACAGTAATTTTAATTAAAGAAGAAAAAATCGAGAAAGGCGACCCGTTATATGCTGCGAAGATTGCAGGCGTGTTAGCGGCTAAGAACACTAGTTTTCTCATCCCTTTGTGTCATCCTATTCCCTTAACATCTGTAGACATAACCGTGAGGATTGTTGATGATTCCACTGTAGAAGTGGAGTCCACAGTTAAGACGAAGGCACAGACTGGTGTGGAGATGGAAGCCTTGGTTGCAACTGCAACCGCGTTGTTAACTGTATGGGATATGACTAAAAAATACGAAAAGGACAGAGAGGGACAGTATCCTTATACGGCTATTCAAAACATACGTGTCGTCAGCAAGATGAAGGGATAAAACCAAATGAGCGAGACAACGGCGAAGCATAAGGCAGAGGCGCCTAAAAGCTTAAACTTCGCGGTGATAATCTGTAGCACTTCTCGACATAGGGAGTTTGTAGAGACTGGGCGCGTTAATGACCCTTCTGGAGACCTTATCATAAAAATCCTTAAACATAGTGGACATAGAGTAACAATGCGTAAAATAGTCACAGATGACAAGGAAGAGATCCAACGCACTGTTATGAAGGCTTTGAAGTCGCGGAAAACTGACGCAGTAATCACTTCAGGCGGAACAGGATTAGCTCCAAAAGACGAAACCATTGAAGCTGTCCAACCGCTGTTGGAGAAAGAGATCCCGGGCTTCGGCGAATTGTTTCGAACTATAAGCTACCAAAAGATTGGGTCTGCGGCAATTTTAACCAGAGCAATCGCTGGTATAATGAAGGGGAAAGCTATTTTCTGTTTACCAGGTTCACCGCACAGCGTATCTTTAGCTTTAGAAGTGCTTGTAATCCCGGAGGCAGGGCACATAATAAAACATGCACGTGAAAATTAGCTCTCTGAATCTATTAATTTTAGTATTTAAATGGTTTGTGTAAGGTCTCATCTCTTTGATGGTGTAGAAAATTTAGATTTTTAATCTTTCGCAAAATGTAAGATTTCAGAAAATTCTGAATTTTCCGATAAATTTAAATATTCGGAACAATACTGACTCGTAAGATTTAAAATGGAATGCTGTAAAGTCGACGCGGTTGTTACAATTGATTCTAAGGGGCAAATAGTCTTGCCAAAGGATTTGAGGGAGAAGGCGAACCTGCAACCGAATGATAAATTAGCCGTTATTGGATGTGACCAAGGCGGCGAAGTGTGTTGCATCATCGTGGTCAAAGCAGAGAGGCTTGGTGGCGCAATCAAGGGCTTTCTCGGCCCTATGCTTAGTGAAATCTTCAAATGAAAGGTGTTCTTTGTGAGAGAAGAAGAAAAAATAAAGAAAAGCGTCAGAAAAGGCTACGCTAAAATAGCTAAAGCGAAAGGTTCCTGCTGTAGCCAAGAAATCAGCGAGAATATAGGTTACACTGAAGAAGAACTGGAATCTGTCCCTGAAGATGCAAATCTAGGTTTGGGATGCGGGAATCCCGTTGCTTTTGCGTCCTTAAAAGAGGGTGAAACTGTTCTAGACCTCGGTTCAGGCGCCGGGCTTGATTGTTTCCTTGCTGCTAAAAAGGTCGGTGAAAAGGGGAGAGTTATCGGCGTGGATATGACGCCTGAAATGATTGATAAAGCAAGGGCGAATGCTAGAAAAGGCAATTATGGAAATGTAGAGTTTAGGCTTGGCGAGATTGAGAATCTTCCCGTTGCCGATAATGCTGTGGATGTGATAATTTCGAACTGTGTCATCAATCTTTCTCCGAACAAGAGACGGGTCTTCGAAGAAGCTTTCAGAGTCTTAAAGCCTAACGGAAGACTCATAATTTCCGATATTGTCTTATTGAAAGAACTGCCCGATATCATAAAAAAGAACATTGAAGCATACGTTGGCTGTCTTTCTGGCGCAATAATGAAAGATGAGTATTTAAAAGTGATAGAAGAAGCGGGTTTCAAACAAGTAAAGATAATTGAAGAAACACATTTCCCAATTGAATGCATGACCAACGACCCAACCGCGAAAGCTGTGGTGAAAAACGCAAATATACCAATTAAAAAAGTGAAAGAAATAGCGAATTCCGCATTGAGCATCAAAATTTCTGCAATAAAACCCCCTTAAAATGACGCAAGAAAAATAATTAGATATTTTTTATTTAATTTTGCTGACTGGGTATTTTGCATTCCAAAAGAGAAAAAGTTTGCAACTCAGAACTATTCTTCAATCCGACATTTTGTTCCGTAAAATAGAGATAATAACCACTAAGAAAATCTTTTATTCTTTTCTGGCAATGTAATCTTTCATTTCTTTGTCTAAGTCGAGCCATTTGGCCAATCCATCCGCTGTCTTTGGACTGCTCTGAAATATTATGCGCATGTAAGGTAAAACCTCGTTCACTGCCTTGGAAGCTGATATGTGACATTTTTTCCCAATCTTCATGCCGATGGCAGTCAACATTTCCCTTTCAGACTTTGAACGAGACAGGGAACCTATGCGGGTCGGAAACTTGAATGGAACCCATCCTGAGGATCTCTTGCTCCATGAAGCTGCTATCCCAGCCGTCATTAAATCAAGGAAGTATCTGATAAGCGTCCAGTTCTGGGTGGATTGGACTCTTCCACGGTAAATGTCAGCGCGGGCAAGCATATCCATTGCTTCGACTAGTTCCTTCGGGTTCTTGACATGATAAGGAAGATTTTCGTAAACCCATTCGTAAAGCATGTCAGGGTCAACATCAGCCATGTCGACGGCTTCTTTAGCGCGTAGGCTGTCCTTCGCATAGAAAATATTCCTCAAAACATTGAAGATTGCTTCTTTGCGGTCTCGACTCGCAAGCCACGAAACATCTTCATAGGCTAAATGTTTCCTGCCTTGAGCTAAAGCTTGAAGATCGTTCACAGCTGACCTAACATCGCCACTGGATCTTTCAGCTATAAACTTTAAAGCTGCCTCTTCGGCTTCTATACCTTCGCGGAGACAAATCTGCTTTAAATGTTTCACGGTTTCAAGGTTGGTGGGTTTCTTGAACTCTATGAGCAAACAGTGGTTTCTCAATGTTGCAAACCGCGGATCATAAGCATCATTAGCTATCAATATTATGGGAACCCTCGTGTTTTTAGCAACCTCTGTTATCTCGCGCAATCCACCGCGGTCAGCTGAGCCTGTTATCCCATCTAACTCATCAAAAAGAATAAGCCTTTTCTTACCGAAAAGAGTGGCATATTCGGATGCTCTGCCAGCGAACCGTTTAACGGCGTCTTCAGTCCGATAGTCGCTGGCGTTACTTTGGATAAGTTCCAAGTTCAAATCGTTGGCTAAAGCTTCAATTGAAACGGTCTTTCCGATTCCAGGGGGACCATAAATAAATAGAGCTCTTTTTTTGGGTACGCCTTTATTCCAAGACTGAATCCACTCGAGGATTTTATTTTTAGCCTCCTCATTACCGACAACCTCAGCTAATGTTTTCGGCTTATATTTTTGAATCCAAGACATTTGTAAGACGCTGGGTGACATCTAAATATCCTCCTTTCCACATTTGGTTTCCATCTTAAGGTATTTGCGGCTGAGGTCGACATACACTTCAAAACCGCGCTTTATACGAGCAAGATGTTGAGCATCCAAATTTTTTATCACTTTGGCAGGAACACCGGCGACCAAGGTTTTAGAGGGCACATGGGTATCTTCGGTGACGACGGCTCCTGCGGCTATTATAACCCAATCTTCAATTTTTACCTTTTCCAAGATTATTGCCCCCATGCCGATGAGCACATGGTTTCCGACCGAGCAAGCGTGGACGATGGCTCCGTGTCCAATCGTAACATTGTCACCAACAACAGCGGGGTTTTCAGTGGTTACATGAATCACACAATTATCCTGAACATTGGTTCCGGCTCCTATAGTTATCCTGTTATGGTCTCCACGTATCACTGCACCTGGCCAAACACTACTCTTTTCTCCTAACGTTACGTCCCCTATCACCATGGCGTTAGACGCTATGTAGCAAGTAGGATGAACCCTAGGTTTTTTCCCTTCAAATTCTAGAATTGGCAATTTTATTCCTCGTTGAATAAAAAAGTTTAACTGATTCCTCTTTTAATATCGTAACCCGCTTCAACCAGTTTAGCCAGTAATGCACTTATCTGAATCTCTTCATTTGAGCCTTGAACTAGCCTATAGTCGATTTCACCTACTACATCAGCAAGTTTAACCTTCCACCTATCTGGAATGTTTAGCCTAAAGATCTCGGTGTGAACTTGTCTTATTATGTCGCTTCCAGCCAAACCATACTTGAGTATCATCTCTCTGAGTTTTTCTCTGGCAGTAATGAAGTCCCCGTTCATGGCGGTTAACAACATCTGTCTAACATCATATGGGTTAGCTCTGCCGATGACTGAATAGACTGTTTCAGCATCTATGGGCTTACCTACCGAGGCAGCTGTCTGGAGGATGTTCACAGTTTTTCTCAAGTCGCCGCCGCTGATCTCTAGGATGGCTTCTATGCCGTCCTCTTGAATCTTAACGTTTTCCTTATCACAAATGTGCCTGATTCTTTGAATTACGGCTTCCCTAGGAAGATATGTGAACCTGAAAGGAGCACATCTAGATTGAATAGGCTCAATTATCTTGCCGCTGTAATTGGCTATTAATATGAAGCGGGCAGTCTCAGTGTAGCGTTCCATCGTTCTTCTTAGAGCTTGCTGTGCATCATCCGTCATGTTGTCAGCCTCATCGAGAATTAAAATTTTGAAGGAGACCTCGCCGATTGACCTCGTTCTAGCAAAGGTTTTCACGGTCTCTCTTACAACATTGATCCCCCTCTCATCGCTGGCGTTTAATTCCATGATGTATTCACGGTAGCCTTCTCCGTAAAGGTCATGTGCCAAACACAACGCAGCGGTGGTCTTTCCTGTTCCAGGGGAGCCAGCAAAAATGCAGTGAGGAACATTTTTTGCCTTGACGAAGCTCTTTAATCGGTTAACGATCTCTTCTTGGTCAACTATGTCATCTAGAGAACGGGGACGATACTTCTCAGTCCACATTTCAAAACTCAAGGATTATTCCCTCTTTCACTTTAAAGTATTCGATTCTTTTATTAATATATGTGGTTTTTGAAAAGATGCAGAGAAATTACAAATGCCAAACCGAAAAATCCTCAACGCGTGAAAAACCGCCTACCAAGACTGCAATTACCTTATAGAAAAAGCTGGTCTAAAAATATTTTTTATTGCCAATTGAGAACCCCCTTTCCCTTTAACATTGTTACTCGAAAAAGAAAAATAATTGTTACTCAAATCAGAGCTTGACACATTAAAAAATTATAAATATGTCGGATGCGGGTAAGTTTATG
>JAWBOR010000025.1:0-18566 GCA_038826015.1 Bathyarchaeia archaeon | reverse complement strand
AACTCTTTGAATGCATTGTTGATAACGTCATAAGAAGCAGCCATAGAACGATGCATGTCATACTTAAATTCGGTGTAATGTTGTGGTGAAGGAACAGTTCCAATAGTCTTGGGATCATTAACGTCTAATATGGGATATTTTGGTGTAAATGTTGGCAGATAGTTATTAACCGTATCCTCATCGGGCACATCAATTGGCTCAGATAAGTGGGATAGGTAAAAGCCGTCTAGACACACCATGGCTGGAAGCAACACGCGTTCATTCTCAGCAACTCTATATGCAATCAGTATAGTGTCTAATGCCTCTTGGCAAGTTTCTACGTAAAACTGAATCCAGCCAGAGTCTCTCACAGCCAAACTATCTTGGTGGTCACAATAAATGGAAGGAGGTTGCGATAAAGCGCGATTCACAACAGCCATTACTATTGGAAGTCGAAGACCTGAAGCTGCAAACAAACATTCATTCATTAACGCTAATCCTTGCGAACTAGATGCCGTGAAAACTCTTGCGCCCACGAGGCTGGCGCCGATGCACGCTGACATAGCACTATGTTCACTCTCCACGTGAACCATTTGAGCCTTTAGCACACCATTGGCAATTAATTGAGAAAGATTTTCTACTATTGGAGTTTGTGGAGTTATAGGGTATGCTGCTACTACGTTTACTTTGGAGAGTTTTACTCCCTCAGCGACGGCACGATTTCCTGTCATAAGTAATTTTTGCATGCTCATTCCTCTTTTACCATTGCAATTACTTTTGCTGGGCATTCTTCAGCACATATGCCGCAACCTTTGCAGTAATCGTAATTGATAGTGAACACTTGTCCGCGAAGTATGGCGCCTTCCGGGCAGTATAGCCAACATGTCCCGCACTTAACGCATTTTTCTTGGTTTATTACTGGTTTAAGAACTCTCCAAGAACCAGTTTTATTAAATTTAGATGACCCCGGTGGCAGACACGCTGATATTGGCCTACTTTCCTCAAATGGATGTGACATTATTTTCACCCCTCATTTTTTCATAGGCGACCTCTACACATTTTATATTAGATTCTGCCAATTTCCGCTCAAACGTGTCAAAAATAGCTTTTTTAATCGAATCTACTGATACAATCCCCGTGACAGCAGCAAGGGCACCTATCATGGTCATGTTAGTTATTGGTTTCTTGAGAATATTCATCGCGATACTTGTTGCGTCAATCGTGTAAATTTTAATATTCCTAACGTCTTTAAAGTTCAACTCGTCTATGGGCTTTGTAGTGTTAATGAGTAATGTTCCTTTAGGCTTAATTCCATCAGTTACGTTTACGTACTTCCAGACAGTAGGATCAATAACAACTACTATGTCCGGGTTATAGATTTGACACTTGATTCGTATTTGGTCGCGGCTGACTCTTGTAAAAGCCATTACTGGTGCACCACGGCGCTCTGGTCCAAAAGCTGGGAAGGATGTAGCCCATTTTCCCTCTTGAACGGCTGCTTTTGCAAGAACTTCCGCAGCAGTCACGACACCTTGTCCTCCGCGTCCATGAAACCTTATCTCTTTGATTTCTTTGTTCATGCCTTTCCCACGCAATTTATTTTTAATTAATGTATCAGTACAATGCCCAAACGAGTTCCATAAGGAACATCGGATGGTTTTGTGCGCGTGCCTATTGGGTATATGTCCCAACCAATTTTTGTAGCCATTTTGTAAGCATCTAAGCAGACACCTTCCATTGATGGTCTAGCTTTTAATGGATGTCTACATTTTCCGCCGGGTAGTAGTAGAGCGCAATCAGTTTGCGGGCAGAAGAATTTTTTGCATGGTCCCGTTGCGAGTCCCAAAGCCAGATAGTATCCATCGTAAAAAGCCGCAGACTCTATTTCAGAGACTATCTCATATAGTTTTATCCCCGTCCTATCCGCCTTAGTATTATCAAGCAGTTCCTCCATAGGTGAGCGCATCATGACAAATATTCCATAGTTATATCTGCTAATTACTTCTTTTGCGAGTTCTACGCTTATCGCATACGGTGGACACTGAGCATTGGTTCCGTAGTATGGACACTTCGGAATTATACATTTAGCCCGCACACGTTCATCAAAAATAATGTAGTCTTTCGTAACAACTTTCGCATCAGTAGCCCCAAGCTGAATAGCTATGTTCCTATACTTTTCCAAGTCTTTTATGAGAATTTCTTCTGAAACTTCGGCAATTTTCCTCAATTTCGAGTCACAAACTTCGATAATTTTTCTATATTTATACTTTTTCTTCTGTGTCACCGTGCATGTATGAGCGTATACACTAAACCCGCTTTGTACACATGTTACAATAGCATAAGGATCCAAATTAGAGTTTATACTTTAAAGTTTTCAATTACTCCGTGAATAATTGATTGGTAAATGAACAAATATCGTAAGCAATCCTTATATTTTTAAGTTCAAAAAATAGAGCAAAGACGTGAAAGACTATGCGCATAGTTAACATGATTGCGAAAGTTAACTTGGATGCATGTTCTGGATGTGGCATTTGCGAACGAGTTTGTCCTGTTAATGCCATAAAAATGATTAATCGCGTGCCAGTGCGTGATGAAGAGAAGTGCATGGGGTGTGGACTCTGTGAATCAAGGTGTCCAAATTTCGCAGTAACCATGGTTCAGCGAAGCGAATTGAAAATAGTAAAAGTAGATCCCAGACAAGTTGATCAAAATAAACTCGTTGAAATCTGTCTGAACGCTAAACTTCACCCCAAGCAGATAATATGCTTCTGTACACGTACAAGAGCTGAGGAAGTTGCAGCAGCAATTCTAAAAGGAGCTAAGTCACCAGAGGAAGTTTCGCATATGACAGGTGTGAGGACAGGTTGTAAAGTCGAGTGTATTCAACCCATACTCCGGCTTCTAGAAGCAGCGAAAATTGTGCCTAAACCACCTCGCGGATGGCAATGGTATGGTAAAATAATGACTGTTTGGGATATTCCAAAAGAGGTTGAGCGCAAATACTCGCGATTCGGTTTTTACTTTAACGATGATGTTCGAGTGCTGGATAAAATTGTAAAATCAGCTAAAAAATAGGGGGAATGTAGATTTGGAAGCAATTATAACTCCACCACCGCTAAGAAAGTCAATATATGGTGATAAAGTAGATAAAAAAAGAGCCGTAGAACTTCCTAACATAGTTTCCGTCAGAATAAGAGATTTGTTTCCAGATACCCCTGAACCTATATATCCAAAAGACAAAGGTATAGCCAATATTCGAAGAGCAACAGAAGAGGCTCTAGCTACAGTAGATTTTAGCAAAATTAAAAGAAATCACTCTGTGAATATTCTTGCGTCTCATCACGGTTTCACAATTTTAGGTGGCGAGCCCTATGCCGAAATGATAAGAACAATAAAAGACTATGTAGAAAAGCAAACCGGCGTCACGGATATTCGATTGAGGGTCGGAGTGGGTCTGAGGTTCAGAGAGGGTGATGAATATATCAAACTGTTCAAGCTAGATGAATATTTCAATAAAAAGGCTGTGGGCATTGCTCCGGTTGATGAGGGCGTCCCTATTGAAACAGAGGTAGGGACACTTTATGGACTCAAAAAAGCTTACGATGCTGACTGGATAATTCACACCCATAACACGGATGTTAGGGAAGTACACTTTCACAGAATGGTTGACCGAATGGTTAAAGCCTTTGGCATGTCCTATGCTCGAATAGAAACAAGGTCAGCGTACCACCAAAATTTTGGTCCAAGAGGTGCAAACTTTGTGGCCAGAGCGATATTCGACTCTCATTTTGTGCAAAACAAATGGGCATTCGCGTGCTTTCTAAAAGTTATGCCTTCAGGAATAATTGGCGTTGACGCTGGGAACAATTTATATGATTTAGATAAGAAAATATTAATCGAAAATCTAAAGCATTATGGAAAAATAATGACTTTGCTTGGCGCAATCAGCGAGTGTATTGTCATATTGGACTTCTCCAGCCCCATACCATACTGTTTTGCAGGAGGCTGCATTTTCGCAAATATCGCTTCTATGCATCTGGATCTCTTTGATTTGGAAAAATTACCTTTACCTCCATACACCTTCTACACCGAAGCATTTTATGACGAAAATCGCCGCCCCTTAAGCAGTGATATCCATCCGGTAAACCCAGCAATCAAAGCATTGGTCATAAATCACGCATTTGTCGGATATCCAAGCGTATTTTTTGCAGAGCACTTTCCAACAATCATTGTCGGAGAATCACAGGCTAATCTATTTCGGATGGATCCTCAGAACGTAGAGTTTATGAAGCATGCGCTGGTAGCTTATGACTTAGATACCGCAATGGAGTTTGCTTACAAAACTGCCAAAACCGACAAAGCAATAATTTTTGATGGTGCGGCTGGAGGAATTAACGTCAGTGAATCTTTGGCAAAGGAGCTTGAAGAGAAGGCGCCAGAAATAAGTAGAAAAGTGGATCAACAGCTACCTAGATGGCTAAAACAAAGAGGAATAGAGTGAAGCTTCAAATAGCACAATTTTCCTAAGTATGGTTATGTAAATTATTTATTATAGTAATTATTTGATAAATTCGTTTACGTTGGTGAGCTTAACAGCTACTTAATTGTAAAGAGTTCTGAGAGGAAACTTTTTATATTTAATAGATTTTGTAGTAAAAAGAACCGTGAGAGGCATGTTGGACCAATTAGTGCTGGGCTTAGTAAACGGGTTCGTATGGTCACTGTTCTTATCACTGATGTCATTAGGATTTAATTTGATATACGGCTTACTAGGCATACGCAATCTTGCTCATGGAGACTTTTATATGCTTGGGGCCATTATGACGTGGTTTATTGTTCGCTATATTGGTTTTAACTATTTTTGGCCAGGGTTATTGCTGATTCTATTTTTGTTCATTGGTTTTGGAATGTTCTTAGAAAGGTTCTTATTTAGACCAATACTGGAGAATCCAACACTTCCAGTTGTCGTATCCTTAGGGCTTTCTTATATTCTTCAGGAAGTAGCGCTAAGAGCTTATGGAGGAATTTCAACTTACGTTGAATTTCCTATACAAGGAAGCATTCCGATTTTCTCCTTTCAGTATCCTGTTTACCGAATAGTAGCCGCGATTATTTCGGCTGCCACTTTATTTGCATTATGGCTCTTCCTTTATAAAACTGGGTATGGATTGCTAATTAGAGCATCTAAACAAAGCAAGGAATTGGCATTAAGCATGGGAATTAATGCTTCACAAACATGTATGGTGGCTTTTGGTCTAGGGATCGGCCTTTCCGCTATTACCGGCGCAATCGCCACCTCAATAGTACCAGTTCATCACCAGATGGGGATAGATGCTTTAATTGCTTCTCTGATCGTGGTTACAGTTGGAGGAATGGGCAGCCTTAAAGGAAGTTTTATTGCTTCAATCATTATAGGAGAAACTGAGGGGATAGCTTCAGTTTTTATGGCTCCTCCAGAAGCTCGAATTTTATCTTTACTAATATTGATTATAACGATCATAATACGTCCTAGAGGTTTGTTTGGCATTGGGAGAGGAGAGTATTGAGTCGACATCTTAAGAAATCAAACTTGTTGCTTCTATTGATCTTCGTCGTGTTATTGTTTTTGCCAAATCTATTACCGCGATACGTCATTTTCATTTTAACAACAATATTTGTCTGGGCGATATTTGCAATGGCATGCGATATCATGATTGGATACACTGGCTTACTCAGCTTTGCGCATGCTGTTATGTTCGGGATGGCAGGTTACGGTGTGGCATGGGCGATCGTGTTTTTTAATTTAAATGTATTTATTTCGATTGCCTTTGGCTTGTTAATTGCTTTATTGTTAAGTTTAGGAATTGGCTTTCTTGCCTTACGGGCAAGAGGGCCTCAATTTATCATTTTAACATTCATATTTTGTGTAATAACATACACAATATTAGCGCGGGCTTCAAGTGTAACAGGCGGAATTGAGGGCATGAATTTTCCAATACCGAAAATAGTGATTGGCAGTCTAGAAATTCCGTTGTATTTAACCCAACCCCGGTATTATTTTGCAATTATTTTCTTTGTAATCTCCTACCTTATACTTAACAGAATAGTAAAATCTCCATTTGGAAGAATTCTTGTAGCAATTAGAGAGAACGAAGAACGGGCTAGATTTCTAGGATATAACACCTTGCGCTACAAATTTACGGCATTTTTTGTTGCCGGTATCTTCTCCGGGTTGGCAGGAGCCGTTTATAGTGTTGTGTTTGGCTACGCATCTCCAGCGTTAGTGAATTTTTCTATTGCCACTCAAGCAGTCCTATGGATAATGTTTGGTGGAGCAGGCACATTAATTGGCCCTATACTAGGTTGCTCCATACTAATACCCTTTGTAGATTACCTAAGTACTTTGCATCAAAGCTATATGATTGCTGTAGGAGCAATTCTTATTATTGTTGCGTTTAGATTCAGACGAGGAATTGTAGGTTACGTTAAGAAAAAAATGCGGACTACAGAGAAAGCCGTAGAGGAGGGATAGTCAATGTTGGAGATAAAGAACTTGACAAAAAAATTTGGCGGAGTTGTTGCGCTAGATCGTGTTAATCTTACATTGGAAGAAAATGAAACAAAAGGAATAATAGGACCAAATGGATCCGGAAAAACAACACTGATTAACATTATTTCTGGATATTTGAAACCAACTGAGGGCGAAGTGCTTTTTAACGGAGTAAAAATATGCGGTAAGCCTCCTGAAAAAATTGCGTCGTTAGGTATAGGAAGAGTCTTTCAAATAACAAATCTCTTTAATGGGTTAACAGTTCATGAAAATATCTGGATGGCTGCTTTGAGAAGGACCAAGTTTTATGGTAGCATGTTTAAATCTGCAAGTCAGATAAAAGATGTCGAGCAAAGTGTTGAAGAAGTACTCAAGCTTATCGGGCTTTCTTCGAAAAGCGATTTTACAGTGTCTCAATGTTCTTACGGAGAACAAAGGCTCGTAGAAATTGGTATGGTTTTAGCATTAGATCCGGGTATGATGCTGCTTGACGAGCCGACGTCTGGTTTAAGTTTAGGTGAAAAACAAAGGTGCATCGACGTCATCAAAAATATTTCAAAAAGAAAAGCGTTGCTTATAATTGAACATAGTATGGAAGTGATAGCTCAACTGGTTAAAAACGCCACTGTTCTTTATCAGGGAAAAGTTATTGCTGAAGGAGAACTAAAAGAGTTGCTTCAAGACGAAGAAATCAGAAAAATCTATCTAGGAGGCTAGGGCATGTTAAAAATCGAAAATCTCAACGCATATTACGGGTTTAATCATGTTTTGAAGGATGTCTCACTTGAAGTTAAAGACGGTGAGATTGTTGCGTTGCTTGGACGCAACGGTGCAGGTAAAACTACGTTACTTAAAAGCATCCTGGGTTTAATCAAGTCTAAATCGGGCAAGATTTGGATAGGAGATAAAGATGTTTCTTCCTTGGCTGCGCACAAAATTATACAGCTGGGCGTTAGTTATGTCCCGCAAGAACCAGTAGTGTTTCCAGAGTTAACTGTTTTAGAGAATTTGCAGACAAGGTTGCAAGGAAGGAAAGTGCCAGAAGAAAATTTGAGGTTTTTGTTAGACCTATTTCCGTATCTCAAAGACAAATTAAATCGATATGCTGGAACCCTCAGTGGCGGAGAACAGAAAATGCTCGCCATAGCTCGTGCTTTAGTTGTTAAACCTAAGCTTATTTTAATGGATGAGCCTTTGGGCGGGCTAATGCCATTAGTTTGCAGTAAATTGCAAGATTTTCTTAAACTCCTAACATCTGAAGGAACATCTGTGCTTCTTGTTGAACAAACTGTAAAGATGGCATTAGGATGCGCTAATAGGGCGTACATTATAGACAGGGGCGTTATTGTTCACGAAGAAGATGCTGTAGAATTATCGAAAGATGTTGACACGTTAACAAAGTACCTTGGAATTCTACGTGTAAGTCACATATAAACTCGTCATTTAGACATCGTCATCCAAGTACTTTTAGCAGGTTCCTTCTTTTTCATGCCATGATCCTCTGACTTAATCATCTACCAGTAGATAAATTAATGAATAAATAAGCTGACCAATAAATGTAAATAAAGAGTGATTTTTATTATCTTCGGACGACAAAACTTCGTTCGTATATTTCGTTTGTTCGCATGCTTTTTCTATAACGTTTTATTATTTCTTACACAATCCCAGTGAACTTCAAGATTTAATTAACTCCTGAAGAAGCTTTTCTATAGACTTCTTTCTGATCTGTTGTAAAAATTCTTCATGTGATGCATAATTTAAAGCATCTACTGGACAGAATTCGACACAGCGTGGTTCACCTTCGCACATGTCACATATGAAAACTCTTCGTCTATCTGAGTTAAGATTTATTGCCCCAAACGGGCATGCATTAATGCACCAACTGCATCCGTTACATTTCTTTTCATCAACTCTTACAATACCAGTTTCAAAATTGACCGATAATGCATTTCGCGGGCAACTCTTAACACAAGGATAATCTTCACATAGCCGACAACTGACAGGCATCATTACAAATGGTTCTATGCGCACCAGTCGAATACGGCTTAAACGGGGGTTTATACCTTTCTCTTTGGTTAATGAGCATGCAAGTTCGCACATTTGGCATCCTACACACTTTTCAGGGTCACAGAATATTAATTTGAATTTCATGGTTTCCACCTCAATACTCCTAAAAAGTCTTCTAAACCCAACTCCTTTAACTTATCTTCAGTTGGTATACCTGTATTAACGTCCCAGCCTCTCTCTTGATAATAGTCTTCGATTCCCAGTTTGAACTCTTCTGGTGTAACTCTTGATCCCTTTGATAATCCATCAGGTATTGGGTCGTACATAATACGCGGAGGCAAATGGTCATCTGCTCTAGTCCATCCTTGGTAAATGTTGAAAATCTTCCGCATGTTAACTATCCTCTCGCCTGCCACGAATAATTCCCTTGGAGACATTTCTATTCCGGTAATTAGCGTGTAGGCATTCGCAAACTCGTCAAAGGCGTTTGTAAAGAACTTTCTGCCAAATTTACAGTATATAAGTGAATCCATTATAGCGTTGTAATTCTCTCCCATTACAATAATTTTTCCTCTTCCCTTTTCAAGTTTAAATCGGTCAACCCCTGCTAAACCCAACGGGCGCTCACCAAGCAATTCAATAAATGGTCCGCAAGAGCGTTCATGACATCCGCCTCGCGCGCAAACAGCAAAGCCAATTGCAGCAGTTTTCAACCCACGTAGGTCGTATCCTGGCAGTTCCAGTCCTTTGATGTGCATTGCAAAGTGCTCTGACCCTTTACCAAGTTTTTCTGACGCTTTCTTAACTCCATCAGCAAGCAAGTTGCCGATACCTTGCCTTTTCACAATTAAATGTATTAGCTCAATCATGGCGTCATAATTTCCGAAATTTAATTTTAATCCGTTTGTTTGTTGCTCTGTAATCAACCCTCGTTCGAAACATTCCATAGCCCATCCTATCGTCACACCAGTACTTATCGAATCCAACCCATAATAATCACATAGTTCCGTTGCCTCGATGATTGCGGGGAAATGATATACTCCACATTCAGGGCCAAACGCATATAGGCTTTCATAGTTTATTGTTGCAACAGAATTAGCATAGGGACCCTCCTTAACATTACAAATGTGATCGCAAGCAACAGCACATGAAGAGCATGCTACAATCTTTCGTACATAGTTTTTCATCATGAATTCCCCTCCAATTTCCTCGGCGTGCTCAAACGTTGCTTGTCTCCAATTTCTTGTTGGCAAAATCCCTTGAGATTGTAAAACTGGGACTATGCCTGGTGTTCCATAGCGCCAGAAAAGCTCCTCCGACGGCCCTCTGGATTTTTCACTATAATCAAGGGATATTTCCATCAAACGGTCTATGTTCGCCACATTCACAGTTTTTGTTCCTCTAACAGCTATCGCCTTGAGTTTTTTGGATCCCATAACCGCACCAAGTCCTGTTCGGCCCGCGTGACGCCGTATGTCGTTTGAGATACATGCCATGGGAACCAGATTCTCTCCAGCCAAACCTATGCAAGCCACGCTAATGGTTTCGTCTCCTAGACTTTCTTTTAATGTTCTATCCGTTTCATGAACAGAAAGTCCCCATAAATCAGTTGCATCATGGAATGAAACCGTTTCGTCGTCTATGAATATATAACAAGGGCTGTCTGACTTTCCTTTAATGACCATTACGTCATAACCTGCTTGTTTAAACTGCTGAGCCCAGAAGCTTGACGATGCAGCTTCTCCTATGAAACCGGTCAACGGTGACTTGGCCCCAACTTGAAGTTTATTACTGTTCGGGAATATTGTTCCACCAAAAGGGCCCACGGCAAAAATTAGAGGGTTATCGGGACTATAAGGATCTAATTTTGGCGGAGTATGATCTAATAAGAGGCGAGCTATGAAACCTATTCCTCCTATATACTTTTTGCAAAATTCTGTTGTCAGATTTTCTGTGTGGAACTTCTTCCTTGCCAAATCTATATAAAGTATCTTTCCCATATACCCGTACATTCCAAATCCCGCTCCAAAGAGTTTTGACATTCAAAAACTTTTCAATTTATAAATCTTTTTGTTCACAGATCGCTCTTCCTTTTTAATAAAATAAAAGTATTAAACTTAAGTGATTACACATTTGTCTCCTAGTTCACACGCGCTGAATTGTATAATAAACGTATGTTCTACTTTTGTTGGTTTTGCGTTTGATTGGTGAGTTGTTTGTGGCGATGTTGGATATAAAAAATGATTTGAGATGGATTGAAGACAAAATTTAAATAGCTCATCTCTTTTTGTTGTTGGAAACAAAAATATGGGATGAGCTATGGTGGAATTAACAAATTCTGATTTGATTGAGATGTATAAAATTATGTTGTTGTCAAGGAGATTCGATGAAAAACTCATTGAACTATGGAAGCAGAGAAAACCTATTCCAACTCCTCACGTCTGCATTGGACATGAAGCAGTCGGCACTGGAGCGTGCTACAAATTACCAAATGAGCACATCGTACAACCATACTACAGGACACTTACCGCATACTACGCCAGGGGCATTTCAGCAAAACAAATGATGTTGGATGTATTTTGCAAGCAGGGATCTAGTAGCAAAGGACGATCGCTTTACACGCATTTCATATGTCCTGAAAAGAATTTCTTAAACTATTCAGGTATGGTTGGGACTCAGCTACCAATAGCTGCAGGCGTTGCGCTGGCAATAAAGCTAAGGAAAGAAAAAAGAGTTGTTTTGAGCTTTTTCGGAGATGGGCATGTTAGCTCTGGGGATTTCCATGAAGCACTTAACATGGCTTCAATCTGGAAGCTACCAGTAATTTTCATATGTGAAAATAACGAAGTATCTGCAGCAACAACATTCGACAAACATAGTGCTGTGAAAGACGTCGCACAAAGGGCTGCTGCGTACGCCATTCCTAGCGTGATCGTCGACGGAACAGACGTTCTTAAAGTTCACGAGGTGATTCAGGAATCAGTTAAAAAGGTGCTTAACGGCGCTGGCCCGATTCTGATTGAATGCAAAGTTGTACGATTGCGTCCTCACGGAGAAATCTTTGCGGAAGACACACGTCCTCCAGAGGTAATCAAAAAATTATGGGAAAGAGACCCTATTACTAAGTTCGAAAAGTTTCTAAAGGAAAGAGGAGTGGTCACCGACGAAGTGCTTAAGGAGATTGATAAGAAAATTTTGTCAGAAATAGAAGAGGCCGTTGAATATGCTGAAAAATCTCCAAATTTGCCTAAAGAGACTCTTTTTGAGGATGTGTACGGTGAAGAGATTAAGATTGCCACTAAAATCCCTGACATTACTCCACAAACGAGAATTGCAAAGTTTAGAAGAGCGCTCAGAGAAGCCATAGTTAGTGCGATGAGAAAGAATAAGAACATATTTGTAATGGGATTAGACGTAACATACGGCTATTTCGTTAAAAATCTTGCAAAGGAATTCGGCGAAGAACGTGTAATAGATACTCCAATATCTGAATCAGGTTTTGTGGGCGTAGCTGTTGGCGCTGCAATGATGGGAATGCGTCCTATAGTTGAAATTCAATCCGCCGACTTTGTTCTTAGAGCTGTGGATCAACTGGTAAACGGCGCCGCAAAGTGGAGATATGCGTATGGTGGAAAAATATCAGTTCCAGTTGTTATAAGGTTCCCGCAAGGAGCAGGAGGACACTTCGGCCTAGTTCATGAACAAAGTGTTCATCCTTTGTTTACTAATGTGCCAGGGTTGAAAATCGTCTTTCCATCTACACCGTTTGACGCCAAAGGACTTATGGCAGCAGCTATAGAGGACAACGATCCTGTAATCTTCCTTGAACCTAAACTAATGTATGACGTAGAGGGACCTGTTCCTGAAGAAGAATACTTTATTCCACTTGGCAAGGCAGATGTTAAAAAAGAAGGAGACGATGTTACAGTTGTCGCTTATGGTCCTCAAGTGTACAAAGCGTTAAACGCTGCTGAAACTTTGAAGAAGGAAGGTATTAGCGTCGAGGTAATCGACCCGCGAACACTAATTCCTTTGGATGAGGAGGCAATTCTCAAATCTGTGAGAAAAACTGGAAGGGTTGTGGTCACAATAGAGGAATGCAAGACAAGTGGCTTTGCCGCAGAGTTATCAGCTCTTGTTGCGGAAAAGGCTTTTGAGCATCTTAAGGCTCCAATTAAGAGAGTCTGCAACCCGTTCACTCCAATTCCAAACGCCATTAACCTTGAGGAATACTGGCTGTCTTTCACCAGCGAAAAATCAATTGAAGAGGCGGTAAGAGGAATCGTTAAGAAATGAACGTCTTAATAACTGGTGGTACAGGCTTCATAGGGTCGCACATTACAAGAGAACTGGCAAACAGCGGAGAAACAGTAATCGCCTATGACCTCTATCCTAATACTGAAAGAATCAGAGATGTTACGAAAAATGTCAAGATAGTTCTAGGAGATGTCTCTGATTATGCGACTCTCATGACCACTATAAAAAAGGAGAAAGTGTCGCATATAATTCATCTGGCTTACGTAACCGACATATCCGGCTCTCAGCAAAGACCATTGTACGCAGTCAATTCAAACTGTACAGGCTATTTAAACATAATTGAAGCTGCTCGAGTAATGGATGTAGAAAGAGTGGTTTGCGCAAGTTCCAGAGACGTTTATGGACCATCCGACTATTATCCTCGACAACCAGTAACTGAAGATGACCCCGTGAAGCCTACAAATGTTTATGGATCGTGCAAAGCTTTCAATGAGTTCTTAGCTGAGCAATATCACAAAATATATGGAATAGACATAGTAAATCTGAGACCTACAATCGTATATGGTCCAGGAAGACATTTTAGAGGAGTAGCCTATTACACAGTAGACCTGTTCCTAAACCCTGTGAAAGGAGAGCCAGTTTATCTGAACTGCGGAGATTTACGAATAAACATCGTTTACGTGAAAGACGTTGCTAGGGCGTTCGTATTAGCTTTAAAAGCACAAAAGATTAGGCATCTGGTTTACAATGTTGGTGGAGAAGAAACGTTAGTGAGGGACATAGCAAGTTGCGTCAAAAAATTAATTCCAAGCGCTTCCATTCAAATTGAAGACGGATGTGGACCTTTTGTTCAATTTCCAAGAATAGATTCTTCGCGTGCCCGTGAAGATTTTGGGTATGACCTTTTATATCCATTGGAACGTGGAGTTAAAGAATACATCGAGTACTTCCGAGAATCTCTAAGCAGAAATTAAAACTCTCATCGGTTTTTCTTCTTTTATATCTCCTCTTGCAACTTTAAACGCAAAATTTATTTCTTCAATGTCAATTTCATGTGAAATAAGTCTCTTTAGATCCACTTTCCCTTCTTTAATAATTTCAATTAGTTTTGGTAGATCAGACTTCTGACATCCAAAAGCACCAGTAATGTTTATTTCTTCTCTGAAGAACCTTTGCGGATTTACCTTAATTGGTTCCATTGCAGCCCCAACAAGTACCGCTTTACCTCCCTTTCTAATGCACCTAACCGCTTGTTCTTGGGTTATAGGGCGGCCTACAACCTCAATCGCACAGTCTGCCCCCCTATTGCTGGTCATTTTCATTATTTCTTCAACAGGGTTCTTTTCTGCGGCGTTTATCACTTCTGTTGCGCCCAATTCTTTTGCTGTTTGTAATTTTTCTTCAATTACATCTATTGCGATGACCTTGGCTCCTCTTAGTTTAGCCAATAATTGGAGAGTTATTAATCCAAGTCCTCCAAGACCAAAAAGAGCAACTACGTCTTCAATTTGGACATTTGCAACTTTAACAGCCCTATAACATATTGACATGGGCTCCAATAATGCGGCTTCTGAAAACGTAATTTCATCTGGCAGTTTAATAGCGTTTTCTTCAGGGATGGAAATGAATTCCGCAAAGCCTCCATCGACGTCTATTCCTATTCTTTTCCCTCTTTCACAAAGGTTATCATTCCCTGTTAGGCAATAAAAACACTTGCTGCACGAAATAAAGGAGTCTACTGCAATTCTATCTCCTACATTGAAGTTTTTGACATTCTCTCCCACGTTTACGATTTCTCCTGAAATTTCGTGTCCTAAAATTAGAGGTGGACCTTTTCTCGGGGGGAACGTGCCTGACCATATGGCTATGTCTGTGTGGCAAATTCCGCATTTCTTTATTTTCACAAGTACATCAGAGGGGTTTATTCTCGGGGCTTGGACATCCTCGACCTTAAGGGGTTTGTTAGCCTCGTAAAATATGGCTGCTTTCATAGGTCTAGGATGTAGGTTAAATATTTAAAAATTTATCTTCTTCTAATAATCCACTCCAACATTGATCTGTCAGAACACACTGCAAGTATATGGAAAAGGCGGTAGACTTTTTGTTTCAATGGTCATGGACTATGCCATCGGAACCATCAGAGACAATATTGCAGTTCAAATTAGGTGACACTCCAAGTCTTGTTTCGTTTTTCTTTTACAAAGTTTTTAACTTATTTTTTAACGCAAATTTTATTAACTGAAAGCAATCCATGGAAGAGAAGAGGTGAGGTTATGAAGACTACTAGGCGAGAATATTTAAAACTCGTTGGTGCAGCAGCTGCTGGAGCCGCTGTTTCAGGCGGACTGGTCTACTGGTTAACAAGACCTCAACCAAAGGAACAAATCATAATAGGATCAATGCCGGACCTTACCGGATTCTTGGCAGCTACTGGCTATTGGCATGATAAGGCCGTTGCGGCAGCAGCGAATTACATAAATGAAGAGGAAGGAGGCATAGATGGACGCACCCTCGTCGTGGTAACAGAGGACGCGGCTAGCTCTGCGGATGTAGCAACTAAAAAAATCAGGAAACTTGTCCTAGAAAGAGGAGCAATGGCCATCGTACCATCAATGTCAGGTGCTATAGGCATTGCTGTCGGCCCGATCATTAAAGACGAACTTAAAGTTCCATATCTCTATACAGGTGGAACTTACACCGTACTTCTTAGGGGTAACCGTTACATCTTTCAATGGCATACTTCTGCCAAAGCCATAGCACGGGCCTTCAAGGATATTATACCGACGATCGGAAAGAAGTGGGCCATACCCTACTTGGACTACGCTTACGGCTGGTCGTTGCGTGACGAGTTCAAAAATGTCTTGGCTGAATTAGGATCCGACTACGAAGTGGTAGCAGACATCCCTGTCCCATCTGGAACCACTGACTTTTACCCGTACATGTCAAAGATACCGCAGGACACTGAGGGTATCTGGTGGGGTTTGGTTGGGTTGGCAGAAGCTACTGGCGGCATAAAGGCCTTACGCGAACTTGGGTATGATCAGCTAGTCTTAAGCGACTTCGGTATATTTCCTGGAGTAGATTTGGCTTCAATGCTACCATTGTTCGAAGGCTGTATTTTCTATAATAACTACCCGCACCTTAGAACAGACCGTGATACGACATACTTGCAGCAATTCCAAGATATGGTGGGAATAGACGTTGACGGTTCAGAGAAGGGTAACCCGAAAAATCATGATGTAAACGCATCGTATCTTGCATGGGAAGGAGTATTTGCTATCGCGGAAGCCATAAAAGGAAGCGGCTGGACGAAGCCAGAAGACACTCCAGAGCTAATCAAGTGGTTGGAGGGACATCACTTCAAAGAAAGCTTATATTTCCCTGGAGGAGATTTCTATATCCGCGCTGTAGACCATCACACTTTCCGGCCTGTGTACATCCACAAAGTTGAGAACGGTCAATTAAAGCTACAAACGATTGTCCCTGCTGAAGAATCGGAATTCCCGAACCCTGACGTAGATTTCTCCAATGAACCTTTCTAACAATTACTCTTTTTTATTATTTGTCAATGTATTACCAAAACACTAGAATCGTGTTAGGACTATCTAAGATGGCTTATACTGGAAACTTTTCAATTGCAAGATATATTTTCTTACAGAATAAGAAACGCCTATTTGATAGCTTTGAATACAAATAATTAATAATTACGTGTCTCCTGTAAGGTGGTGGAGAAATGAACTTGAGGCAGTATCTAAATTTTCTTCAAACAGAGCATCCGGATGAGATTCTAATAATCGATCAGGAGGTTAATCCAAAATTCGAGATTACAGCAATCCTCAAGAGTCTCGAAGATATGGGAAAATATCCACTAGTAATTTTTAAGAACGTTAAGAACCTCCTTGGCGATAAGTCAAATTTTACTGTACTTTCAAATCTTTTTGCAAGTAGAGAAAGGTGCGCATGGACCTTGACTTCAACAATAAGGGATGTTGCTTCAGAGTATAATAAAAGGGAAAGTCAGCCTAGAAAACCTGTTCTTATAAATGAAGATGAAGCTCCTGTAAAGGAAGTTATACTTAAGGATGAGAAAGTCGACTTAAGAACTTTACCCCTTATCACTCATCATGAAAAAGATGCAGGACCATATATCACTGGTGGCGTGCACATAGTACGAGACGATGAATGTGGATATAACGCGGCAACAATAAGAGATATGTATAAGGATAGTAAAACGTTAGTTGCATGTTTTCTTAAAGGTAGGCACACTGACATATACCATACCAAATACGAGAAGGCAGGGAAGAATATGCCTATTGCAATCGTGATCGGGCATCATCCTTCGTTCTATTTAGGCGCGCAAACAATTCAACCTATTACTCTTGATGAATATGAAACAATAGGGGGTATAATGGGTGAACCGTTGAGATTAACACCCTCAACTACTTTTGGAAAAGAATTGTTAATTCCTGCGGACGCTGAAATAGTCTTGGAAGGCGAAGTGCTTGGGGGCGTAAGAGAAGCTGAGGGTCCTTTTGGCGAGTATCCTAGAACTTATGGACCTGAAAATAATGATGGAAGAGTGATACGCATTAGAGCGATAAATATGCGAAAAAATGCAATATACCTTGACATCTATCCAGGCAGTAGGGATCACTTTCTCTTAGGAAGCATACCCGTTGAAGGTAGAATTCTTTCAACCGTAAAGTCTATAGTGCCAGGCACCATGAATGTACATTTACCCCCGTCCGGGAGCGGTAGATTTCTTTGTTATGTGCAGATTAGAAAGTTGCGTGAAGGCGAGGGAAAAAACGCGATAATTGCAGCACTCAGCGCTTATGATGTGACAAAGTACGTTGTAGTAGTGGACGAGGATGTTGATATTTTCAACGAGGAAGAGGTCCTCTGGGCTGTTGCTACTAGATCTCAATGGGATCGTGACTTAGTTATTATTGCAGGAGCGCGAGGCGCCTCACTTGATCCGTCATCCGCCGCTGGTATCTCTGCTAGGGGTGGAATTGACGCAACAAAAAAGATGCATCCAATAGCTACTCGTGCTTTTCCAGAGAAGATAACGATTCCTCAGGAATCATTAGAAAAGGCAAGTTCTTTTCTAAAGGAACTATTGAAACAAAAATAGACAATTCTCAAACCATTTGGTTAAAGCCGGATGCATTCTTCTGTGTGCATGTGAATATGGAGGGGCTGGCGGTTATTTTTCTACGCAAGAATTTTCGGGTCAATTAAGTAATTATAGAACACATTATTATAGAAAATTGTTCGAACACTAGAGAGCAAAATCATTAACTTGTTTTGTTGAACGTAAATAATGCCTATTTGAAACTTTTTCGCTATTCTCCAAAGAGTCTTCGCAGCGGTGACTCGTGTGCATTTTGCTGTGCTTGCGGCTCCATTCTCAACGATACGGTGGGTTCTGTTTCGCGTTTAAGTTTATGTTCCAGCTCGTTTATACGAGCTTCAAGTTTCTCCACAGCTTCCATTTTAAGCTTAAGCTTCTCTTCTAGCTGTTGAATCGCTAATTTCTCCTCCAACAGCCTTGCTCTCTCTTCTAGGGTTTTCTCTTTCTCTTCAATGGAGTGGAGCTGAAATTCCAACTCGGCCTTTTTCTTTTGCAAATCCTCAATTTCATGCCATAAAGGCAAACCATCACACCCACCTTTCCTAAAAGGCTTAACAAGTAATTAGGGTTATGAATCCAAAATTTGTATTCAAAATTTACATTCCAACAACCAACAAGTGTTGGGCTGGCGTGTGGCTGTAACCCGCCTTCTGTTTC
>JAWBOR010000024.1:0-18708 GCA_038826015.1 Bathyarchaeia archaeon | reverse complement strand
ATCAGCAGTTGGATGAAGCATTGCCCAAAATCTGTATTGAAATATTTGCAATCGGAAACGAGTTGTGTTATGGGAAAATCTATGACACAAATTCATTCTGGATAGCTGAACAAGTGACCCAGCTAGGGGCAAATGTTCAAAGGATTACGTGTATCCCAGACGATATTGACACTATTTGTTGCGGGCTTAGTGAAGCTTTAAGCCGAAATCCCCAATTTATCATTTTGACCGGTGGTTTGGGACCTACATCCGACGATTTAACGATCGAAGCGCTTTCAAAGCTTTTCAATAGCAAAATTACTATTGACAAAGAAATTCTCAAGCTGATGGCGGAGCGAAGAAAAACGATAGTGGAACAGCTTCCACCACACCTTGTTAAGATGTTGCGGACGCTTGAGGGAGCAGAATGCCTCCCAAACCCTTTAGGCTGGGCTCCTGTGACAGTCATCCAAAAGGGAGAAACCATGATCTTTGCTCTTCCAGGGCCTCCAAAAGAAGCTAAGGCTTGTTTCGTGGAATACTTGGCAAGGAGGATACGAGAAAGAACCGGGCGGGAAAGTGAATCTCAACGTGTCTTTGTTAATATGTATGAATCACAAGTTTCTCCGATAACTGACGAGATCATGAAAAGTATGCCTGGCGTGTATTTGAAGCCTTTGGTCAGTGAATACCAAACTGATAAAGGGCTTCCAATCGAGATAATAGCTTTCGCTGAAAACAGAGAAGCTTGCCAAAAGAAAATAATGGAAATTATTGAAAGACTTGAGAAGCTTGTAAATTCAAAAAAACAGTAATTAATCTCTTCTATGAGGTTTATTGCTATTATGTGATGTGTGGTCACTTAAGGCAGTTTTTCTTTTCTGACTTTAAGCGTGGTAAAAGGTTCATCGAGCCGTCGGTAAACGCTTATTATCCATCCGTTTTTCTTCCAACATTTTCCAATGGCGAACATTTTAATCTCCCATTCCAAGTGCAGGCATGGTATGTATGCGACTATGTAAAATGTTTATGAACCCGAAATCCATCATTATAAAGTTTGTTTGAGACAGACGATTCTTTTCATATGACTCTTTTTGACTTCAGTAAAAGTTATATAGTGTCTGCTCATTCAATCAACCTATATAAAAAGAATAATGGGTCAAAATAGAGGTAATAGAACATGGCTTATTTGACAAGTCAAGGAGGTCAACCGGTCCTTATTTTGAAGGAGGGAACCTCCCGAAGCAGGGGCAAGGAAGCCCAAAAAAACAATATTATGGCTGCCAAAGTAATCGCTGAAGTTATAAAGACTACGTTGGGTCCACGAGGTATGGACAAAATGCTCATTGACAGCCTAGGTGATATAACTATAACTAATGATGGAGCGTCAATCCTCAATGAAATCGATGTTGAACATCCAGCTGCAAAGATGATGGTAGATGTGGCTAAAACTCAAGATAAGATGGTCGGTGACGGAACAACCACTGCTGTTGTGTTAGCGGGAGAATTATTAAAAAAAGCTGAAGAACTGCTAGATCAGAATGTCCATCCAACAGTAATTGTGAGCGGTTATCGTAAAGCCGCAGAAAAATCCATAGATATCTTAAACAAAATATCTATACCTGTAGATTTGGAAGACCGTGAAACCCTTAAGAAAACAGCTATAACAGCAATGAGAAGTAAAGCCGTCGGTGTTGCAAGAGAACATTTAGCTGAAATAGCTATCGATGCCGTAAAGCAAGTTGCGGAAAAACGCGGCGACAAAATGGTGGCCGACGTAGATAACGTTCAAATCATAAAAAAGGAAGGAAAAAGCCTATTCGACACAACGTTAACTAGAGGAATAATCTTAGACAAGGAAGTTGTTCACTCCGGCATGCCTAGACGGGTTGAAAAAGCTAAAGTCGCTCTTATAAACGCCGCATTAGAAATTGAAAAAACTGAGTTCAGCTCTGAGATAAGAATACGCGATCCGTCTCAAATGAAAGCCTTCTTAGATCAGGAAAACAAAATGCTCAAAGAGATGGTTGAGAAAATAACTTCAACAGGCGCTAATGTCGTTATCTGCCAGAAAGGCATAGATGACGCAGCTCAACATTTTCTTGCCAAAAAAGGGATACTTGCTGTAAGAAGGGCAAAAGAATCAGATATGGAGAAGCTTGCTCGAGCTACAGGAGGAAAAATTGCCATTAATCTTGATGATCTTAAGCCGGAAGATCTGGGTTACGCGGAGCTTGTTGAGGAAAGAAAGATCGGCGACGACAAAATGACCTTTATAGAAGGATGCAAAGACCCCAGATCTGTCTCGATTCTTATTCGTGCGGGACTTGAGAGAATGGTTGATGAAGCGGAACGCGCTATGAAGGATGCTCTTTACGTCATAGCGGATGTAATTGGGAAAAACAGAATAGTAGCTGGTGGTGGTGCAATAGAGGCAGAGATAGCGAAAGAATTACGTGATTATGCCCCAAAGATTGGCGGAAGAGAACAGTTGGCGATCGAGGCTTTCGCTGATGCTGTAGAGGTTATACCTAGAACCCTTGCTGAGAACGCTGGTTTGGAGCCAATTGACATTCTTGTCAATTTAAGAGCCGCACATGAGAAGCCTAAGGGTGATTTAATGGGGGTTGATGTCTTCTCTGGCAAAGTAGTTAATATGTATGAAAACGGCGTCATCGAACCCGTAAGCGTTAAGGAGCAAGCCATAAAATCTGCGTCTGAATCAGCCTCAATGATTCTAAGAATTGACGATGTGATAGCAGCCACAAAACCCAAGGAAACTAAACCTCCCGAAAAAACAGGTGAAGGAGAAAGCGAATTAGACTAAATTTTGCATCATTTTTTTCGAAATTAAACACTAAAATTTTTAGAAACTATCAGATATTAAAATGAAAGTATGTATTCTAATATCATTTTTGAAATTTACTAATGGTAAATGATTAGGTGTCTTATTTCTTGAAAACTTGTATAAGTTATCATGAGAAATTCCAACAGTATGATTTAGGCGTTAATCATCCCTATAGGGGGGATAGATTTCTTAAGGCTAAACAATTTTTCGAAGAAAAAGGATTATTTCAATCTCCGGATATCGTCTTCATCGAACCGAAGGCAGCTAAACGAAGTGACTTATTCAAAGTACATACAGAGAAGTATGTGGACCAAATTTTTCATTTGGCTGAGATTGGTGAACCTTATGATTTGGAAACACCTGTTTCAAAAAGTATTCTTGAAGCTTTAATGCTTATAATTGGTGGTGTCTTGGAGGTTGGAACAGCCGTTTTCAAAGGGCATGCCAATCGAGCTGTTGCGTTAGGCGGTGGTTTTCACCATGCAGGCAGAAGTTATGGTGGCGGATTCTGCATTTTTAATGACATTGCAATCTTGGTTGAGCATCTCCGCGAAAATTATCGGCTCAAACGAATATTAATTCTAGATTATGATGTTCATGCTGGAAACGGCACAAGTGATATCTACTATTCTGATCCAAGCGTTCTTTTCATTTCGATTCATCAAGACCCTAGAACCATTTTCCCTGGAAGAGGGTTCATCGACGAAATCGGCGTAGAAGAAGGAGAAGGATACAATGTTAACATCCCGCTTCCAATGAGAACTGGCGAACAATCTTATTTATACGCGTTGAAAGAAATTTTTCCACCTCTCGCGGAGGAATTTAAACCTGAGGTCATTATAGCCAATGGAGGAAGCGATGCTCATTTTGCGGATCATCTCGGAAGCCTTGGATTAACAGCGAAAGGATTTTTTGAAATATCCAAAACTATAAGCGAGATATCCAAAAAAGTCTGCAATGGTAAAGCCATTCTCATGGTTGGAAGTGGATACAATACCTTGGTCCTCCCTTATTGTTGGTATGCGTTTGTCGTAGGGATATCTGAATTAAATAAAAATGTCAATGATATAGAAGATTATTACCATGCGCCATCTGACCCTTGGTATAATAAGCAACATGTTGAGAGCATATTGAAAGATCTTAAAAAAATTTTGAGAAGATACTGGAAATGCTTCTGAAATTATTTGCGTTAAAACAAGATTTTCTCAGTTATGTAACGATCTGATAGTTTTACCAAACATCTGCAGGTTCTTTAAGATGTGGACGATTTCTTATTAAGAATCCAACAGCTACAAGTTCGGCAACAATTTATTCAGAAAATGCAAGATCATCACTAATTCCTTCGTATTTGTTCATTTGAAAAAGGCTTTTAACTTTGTAAATTAGTTGATACCTAGTATATCAGAATCAAGCCCATTAGCGAGCCCTTCGGAATATCTACCGGATTGCAACTGCTTCCTATTGGATATACATCCCATCCCACGTTGGTGGCGAGTTTATATGCGTCTATTCCCACGGCTTCCATAGACGGACGAACTTTCAGTTCAAATCTACATCTTTCGCCTTTCAGAGATGCACATTCAACATTGTAGCAATATGTGCTTTTACATGAACCAGCAGCGAATCCAAGGGCTAAGTAGTATCCATCATAGAACGCCATTGATTCTATTGCATTAACTATTTCGAAAACTTTTTTGTATGCACTAGCTCTTTCTAAAATTGTTTCTCTATTTCTTGCAATAATATCAGGTTTAACCTCAAGTTTGAAAAATATCGCATGTCTGTATTTCTTAACTATCTCTCTAAGTTCTGAAGGTGTGATTGTATATGGAGGGCAATTCCTAGAGGCCCCATAACCGAAACAAACTGGAACCTTGCATTTCAAAGTCACGCGTTCATCGATGGGAATCATGTCCGAGGTTACAATCTTCGAGTCCGTGGCACCTAACACAAGTGCTTCTTGGCGATACTTTTCCAAATCTTCATTCAACTTATCCGCAGAAATACGTGATTCAATTTTTCTTATGACTCGTCTCATTTTTAAATCACTGTATCCCTAAAACCTTTCAAATATATTAATTGAAACCATCTCTCGTATATGACAATTCTCTTTAAAGATTTTTTCCGGAATAGAAAGAAATGTCTAAATGAATAAAACAGTTTGTGCAAGCAACTTTGCAACATTGAGCTTAAGCTGAAAACCCACCGCAGACATATGGTTCTCGCTCAATTTTAAGTGGGCAGCCGCCTCCACAGATGTTCAAACTTGGGCAGCCGTAGCATTTTTCTGGAACGTATTTTCGAGCTCTAAGTTTGAGGCAAAGAGGGTTCTGCCAAATCTTTTTCCAATTATCTTTCAGAATGTTTCCCAGAGACGTAAAGTAACTCTGGCAAGGGATAACTGTGCCGTCAGGTTCAATGCACATGCTTATGCGACAGGCACCGCAACTCTTTATTCCAAGTTCGAGCTGCAAAGGGTTTAGAACACAATATTCCGTTGGCGTGTACCAGGTGAAATCCATCCCTAACATTCGTGCGTGTTCTCTAATCTTGATTAAAATCGGTTCAAGGGAAGCCTCATCTAAAGCAAAGTCTTTCGCTACTTCCGGCACTTTATCCGAGTAGATGAGACTATTGCAAGCAAACTGTTGAAGTCCAAGGTCGTGCAAAAAGTCTATTGTCTTCAAAATATTCTTAACATTATACTGGTTAAGAGTTGTATTGCTAATCGTGTAGATAGGTGAGGCTATGGCGTTCTTAAGACCTTGAACAGTCTCATTCCAGCTGCCTTCAACACCTGTAATCTTGTCATGAACCTTCGGGTCGTGAGACTCCAATGTTATCTGAACATGGTCTAAACCAGCATCGACGATGGATTTGAAATAAACATCATCTTTAAGTCTTCGACCGTTTGTTACAAGTCCGCTGACCAACCCAATCTTCTGAGTATAAGCAATAAGTTGAGCTAAATCATCTCTAAGTGTAGGCTCGCCTCCTGTAAAGACAACATGGGGTATGCCTAGCTTAAGAAGTTTATCCATCACTTTGAACCATTCTTGTGTGGTCAGCTCTTTTGTCTCCCTTGATCCTCCAGCGTAGCAGTGAAGACATCTATTGTTGCAACGATATGTTATAGCTAAGTCCATTCGATATGGTGCGCTTAATTCCTTCTCGAAGGGTTCCATCTTTTCCACGCCAAGGTAGGAAACTGGACAGACATCGGGAGTTTTTGCGAAGGTGTTAACAACGAATAGGACTTCTTGATAATCCTTTCGAACAGTGTCAGCATCGATTTTATAGCGTTTACGAATTCTTCGAATCGTCTCTTCTTCAGATTCTCCTTTGATGAAAGAGTCTACATATTCCGCGGCTGTACGATTTAGAAACAGGACACGAGATGCATTGATGACGAGGATTCCGCTCCTATCTTTCTCGAAACGCAAGTGCAGTCGTAGACCTTGATACATATTGTCTTCTGCTCTGAGATGATGGAGAATTGTTTTTGGCTTTCGACGTACAAAATTACTAATTTTCACCATTTATCTGGCACCTCCATGAGCACAAGCACAAGCACAACTTACACATGCACAAGCACAAGCACAGTGGGCGCAGGCACAGACGCATGTTGACCGAGTTCTCACCGGACGCTCGCTGGCAGCAACTGTCTGAACAGGCATCAACCGATTAGCAAATTCTTGGATGTTCTTTACCATGTTGTTAGTAGCTTGCTCTAAACTTCTAACAATATTATTAGCAAACTCTTGACCTGGTATGGATTTTATCTCAGTTGGCACTTTGGAAGGCGCAGGCGCTGATCCGTGTGGAAAGCGTGGGATCCCCCAATACCACCACCATCCTGGTCTGGGATAGATGATGATGTCTGGTGGAAACACAACAGGAAACTTCTCGTTAAACTTTTCATCGATAAGAAGCCACTCTATATTCTGTTCAAGGGCGTCTTCTTTGAGTTCAGGTGTTCCAGCTTGACTCACTTGCTCCCATGCTTTGTTTACCATTGAATGGTAGTAATTTGCTGTATCAGTCCTCGAATAACCGCGTAGTTTACGGTCCACCGTTTCTCTTAACCCTATATAGGTTTGGGCAAGTCTCATCTCGTCTAGAGCGCCGTCAGGCTCTAAGGCTCTCAAATAATCAATCTCGTAATATCGTAAATTAGGAGGGGGCTCATCTGCCGATCTTTCAAGCCTCTGAAGCTTAATGAGCGGAGCTGTCGCCGTCACTGAAACTACTCGTTTAAGAAGAAGCCCAAAAAGAATCATAGTAAGTACCTTCACGGGCTTAGCGTCTAAAACCACAGCAGCCTCGACTGCTGTTAAGCCTCTTGCGGCGCCGAGAGCTTCTATTGCTATTCGCGGCTTCTCATATGTGGCTTTTCTAAACTTCATAATAACAACCACGATAACTGTGAAGACCGCTAAGAATGCTCCCCCTATAGCTATGTAAAACCATATGTTTGGTTTAAGGTTGACATATCTCTCGGGGAAAGAGACACCCACCCAGAACTCTTGGTTAGCAGGCCAATTGCTTCGTTCCCAGTAAACCCCGATATATTTATTCCCATCTGTGATGATGTTGTCAAATTTTGCGTTTGTGAGATAGTATACCTTATCGGTTTCAATGATACTTTCTGGAAAGTCAATTTCAACGCGGATGTTCCCGATTGGTTCGCTGGCATCATCAAAGGTCGTTGGATAAAATTGCATTCCCACATTCCCAGGATTCGTGTCGTCTTTGAAAACCATTTCCTGGACGATAACATACACGATAAAAGTATTTGGTTTATTTATAATTGGCTTCCTTAGATAAACATCCACACCGTAAAAATCTCCGCTTGAGATTTGCTCATAATTAAGTTCATTGCCATCAAGGTCTTGAACAAATTGAATTTGGAAACCTCCCTTCGGCATTCCCACTGTAACAATTCCCTGAGGGAAGCCTGACGTATAAGTTAAAGTGATATTATACTGGATATCGATGGAACCGTCTTTATTTATCCATATGTGCACCCATTCTTTGTTGACAAAATATGAGATTTGGGCTTGAGATGGCTTAACATACACCAGGGCAAACAGAATGCTTATTATAATCATGATGAACATTAAACGCGTAATTTGATTTGTCACCATGTCGGCTCCTCTGTTAACTCAAATTTGTTATTGCAGTAGCTACATGTAACATAAGGCTTTCCAGCGATTACCTCAACTTTGGTTGTATCAACTATGGCGTTACAAATAGGACAACGAACCTCCTTAACCTTTATTGGCCCAGATACCGTTACGGTTTGTTTGATCTCAATCGGTTTCTTTTCTCGGCTGATGACCGCTAATATGATGCCTACAGCCACAAAGGTGAGCCCTTCAAAGAAATAAATGATTCCCATGTTGGTTGACATTATGAAAACAACTCCTAAAAAAATGAGGACAGCAGATGCTATGTAAGCTAGGATTTTTAGGGATCCCTTAACCATTTTGTAGTCTTCCTCTCTTATTAATATTCAAACTTGTCTCAGAGAAAAACCTGTATACCAATGGAATATTGTATTTACTCGATTATATTCCTTTAGGAAACTAAAAAACGCCTGTTGAAGAAGATAGCCAATTCATTAACAAAAAATGAAAATAATTATTCTAGAATTCTCTCGATTGCCTCTCTTTCTGTTTCTTCGATTAAAGGTATTCCTGTGACCTTAGATGCTCGTTCATTCAAGGCAACAAGGTCTCTTCTACTTATAAGCTCTAATTTCCACTTGCGCACGCCAGCCAACAGTTGCTTTAACCCTACTCCGACCCTTTCAGTGAGATATGTGTACAAGGCAACTGCTTCCCAAGGAATCTTGGAGAAGCTTTCTCCATACATCTTTCTTAGATACGGCGTTACAACAAAGAACTTCTCTGGAACCGCGCCATACAAATCTGAGAACGATTTTGGAAGTTTACCTTCATTTGCTAACTCCACAAAATACGAAGCCTTCATAACAGCAGTCAATGGTGACCTACCCATTAAAATCGCTTTAATATAAGGTCCTGAACCAAAGTTGCTCATGGCGATCGACTTAAACATTTGAGTTTCATTTATGAAGCCGCCAGCCATTATGAGATCTGGAACATGTTTACCTCTTTTTTTGAGAATTTCTGCACATTTTAAAACCTGCGCTTCGAGATAAACTGTGGGGGTGCTCATCTCATCCATCATTGGAACAGGGCTCATACCTGTGCCTCCTCCAGCTCCATCAAAAGTTACAGCGTCGATTTTAGCCTCTGAAGCAAGCTTCATAGTGAAGGCTACAGCTGAAGGCCTGTAAGCTCCTGTTTTGAGAGTTACAATTTTCGCACCTTGTTCCCTTAGCCAATCAATATCTTCCAAGAAACTTTTTTCTTGCGGCATACCGACCCTGCTATGCCTTTCAAACGTTTTGAAAACTCCATCTTTAAAAGCCTCCCGGACCACAGGGTCTTCAGGGTCGGGATGAACAATGTATCCGCGATTTTTGAGCATAATTGCCCTTTCTAGGCTATTTATTCTAACTTCTCCGCCTATCGCTTTTGCTCCTTGACCCCATTTCCGCTCGATTACATTAACCTCTAATTTCGATATTGCATACGTATCAACGCCTAGTCTCTGGTCTTCAACATTCGTCTGAACAGCGACATCACCGTATTTTCCATCCCAAAACTTCCTGAAGGTTTCGACCCTACGTTTTAACTCAGTTGAATGGACAATTTTGCCGTTTATTAACCTTGTTTCAGGGTCCATTCCACAGACATTTTCACCTATGGTGATTAAGACCCCTGATAAAGCAGCGCCTATCGCTAAACCATCCCAGTTTACTCTTGCTACCTCAGTTGAGCCGAACGCGCCGGTGACTATTGGAAGCTTTAAACGAATGCCAGCAACTTCACTTGTAATGTCCACATTTGGGAAAATTGCCACATCAGAATCCGGTTCTATTCCTTCGGCGCCTATAAGTGAAGATAATATGTTGAAATGAGACCAATCCAGCCCCAAATCCTTCAATGCAGCGGCGGTGCTAAACCCATACTGTACTGGCTCTGGATATAAAGCCTCTCTGCCTCTGAAGGCTGACAATGAGATTTCACACATGAACGGACAATCTCGTATGCAAATTGGACACATCCCACTTGTGCAACTGACATCTCTTACACGGGTGTTCGTTCCAGTTGTTGATTTGCTATTTAAATATGCGGAATTTCGGAATACTCTTTCAGGCATAACCGATTCCTTCAAACAATTGAAATCCAAAATTCATCGAGATTATATGATATAAAATTATTCCATATGTTTCATATTTTAAAATATGAAATATATAGATAAACTAGTTGAGCGCTAAAATTTTAGAAGATAAACACACTGAAAATGTTTCTTTAAGCGTCAACTAGTAGGCGTACAAGGTTCCATAAGGTCTATGCGAGACTGGAACTATTTTTATAAACTTTTCATCCATAATTTCGTTCAAATCGAAATTGAAGTAGCCACAGAATTCCTTAGTTAAATTTTCTATAAGGTTCATATCGTCTTCATCAACGTCTTTTACTGCAACTTCTTTTCCCATATGAGTTACTTCTCCTCGTATATACATAATTCCTCCATGCATCCCTGTTCCCACAAACCTAGCTCTATGTGGCTCTCCCTTTCTCAAATTTAAACCCAAAACCATTAAGACCCCTCCAGCCATATACTCTCCTAAGAAATCTTGGGCGGTTCCGCCTATTACCAAACAGGGTCTTTTTTCACAATACTCCTTCATATGGATACCAGCTCTATATCCAACATCGTCACGGATGAAAATCTTTCCACCTCGCATAGAATACCCAGCTATGTCGCCAGCACGACCATGAACTATTATTCGCCCATCGTTCATGGTGTTGCCACATCCGTCCTGAACGTTTCCATGAACTAACAACGTTGAACTATTCATAAAGGCACCGAGGTCGTTTCCAGGCGTGCCATAGATGTCAATTTCCATGTTTTCTAAACCGGTTCCGAGGTATCGTTGCCCTTGAACGTTTTGAATCTCTATTTTTCTGACACCGTTATTGTTAAGGCTTCGAAGAAGAAAGTTAAGGTCTCTATAATATAGACCTGCCGCATTGATTTTCCACGCATCCTTTTCTTTTTTTATGCAAGAAAGAAATTTTGTGTCGATCTTTAAGTTATCAATCATTATACTTTCAGTCTCCAGCAATTTTCACACCTAAAATACGCAGCTCCGTATCAGTTAATCCCACGCCTCGGAGTTGCAATCGGTTTCCACGTAGGCTTTCAATTGCGTTTATGCCCATTCCGCCCATCATCTCTTTGATCTCCATGCTCCATCCACGAAGAAGGTTTACCAGCCTTCTCGATGCGATATCAGGGTTTATTCTCTTTGAAATCCACGGGTCGGTTGTCGCTATTCCCCATGGACATTTACCGAGGTAGCATTTCTGACAGACGGTGCATCCCATCGCGATAAGTGCAGCGGTAGCTATGTAAACGGCATCGGCACCCAAGGCAATAGCTTTAACTACGTCTGAGCTGTTTCTGAAACCGCCTCCTGCAACAATAGAAGCCTTGTTACGAATACCTTCATCGCGTAAGCGTTGATCCACAGCTGCAATTGCCAACTCAATTGGTATTCCAACGTTATCTCGAATGATCTTAGGCGCAGCGCCAGTCGCTCCTCTAACACCGTCTAGACATATGACATCTGCACCAGCTCGAACCATGCCGCTTGCAATAGCAGCTGAATTGTGAACCGCAGCGATCTTCACAAAAACGGGTTTAGCGTAATCCGTAGCTTCCTTCAAGGCATAGATTAACTGAGCAAGATCCTCAATTGAGTATATGTCATGTTGAGGAGCAGGCGAAAGCGCATCTGTCCCCACGGGAATCATTCTCGTCCTAGAAATGTCTTCACTCACCTTTTCGCCTGGTAGATGCCCCCCTATTCCAGGTTTTGCGCCTTGTCCAATTTTGATCTCGATCGCCGCACCTATGTTAAGGTATTCTGGATGTACGCCAAAACGTCCCGAAGCTACTTGAACGATCGTATGGCTGCCATATTTGTATAGTTTTTGGTCTAATCCTCCTTCGCCAGTGTTAAAGAGAGTTCCGGATTCTGTTGCTGCTCGAGCCAGAGACTCGTGGACATTTAAGCTTATCGCACCATAGGACAGGGCTGAAAACATGATAGGTGTTTCAATGCAAAGCTGCGGAGCAAGTTTCGTTTTTAAAACTAAGTCTTCTCCCTCTAATTCTAACTCCAGTTTGTCAGGTTTCGCCCCTAGATAAGTCCGGATCTCCATTGGTTCCCTTAAAGGATCTATAGAAGGATTGGTCACTTGACTTGCGTTTAAGACAAGTTTATCCCAATAAGTAAAATTTGGTTTATCACAACCCATGCCTGTGAGAATTACTCCACCAGTTTCAGCCTGTTTCTTGATATCTATAATGACTTCTTGAGTAAAATTCATGTTGTTGCGGTATGCATTTGGATTCTCTCTTATAGTTATTGCGTGCGTCGGACAGAAGACGACGCATCGTTGGCAGTTTGTACAGTTTTCATCTCTGCTGTAAATTATGTCTTCTTCAGCATCATAATAGTGAGTCTCATAGGTACACTGGTTCACGCAAACCTTGCATCGAATACATCGATCGTGATTTCTTTCAACTAAGTATTCAGGGGTTAAGTAGCTTTTCATTCGTCTTTCACCTTATTGCCAAAGGCTCTACAATCTTCTTAATTCTAAGCCTACTTACTGCGGGCTCTCCTCCTCTAGGACTCCAGCATCTGTCTAACGTTGGTGAAACAAGCCGTATTGCAGCCTCTTCGGACGACAGATAAAACATATTTCCTTTAACCGCGGCGACCATGGGTCGAAGTTTAATTCTGTCAGTTAACCCTATCATCTCACCGTGATGGGCTATTATAATGCTGAATGGTCCATTCATCAATAAACTTGCATATGTTTGGCGTAAAGCTATTAGTGCCTCTTTTTTTCGTGGTTCTAATGTGTCAATTTCTGTCCAGAAGGGTGGGGCTAATATCTGAGAGACTATCTCGATTGGTAATCCTTGTCTTCGCATAAGAAGATCAAAGGCGTAGGCTAAAACCTCGGTATCTGTCTGCATTGTGCATTGGTATCCGTACATCTCTAAGTAACGGCGATTGATCCCATAAGAAGAAAGCTCTCCGTTGTGCACTACTGACCAATCTAAAATATTGAAAGGGTGAGCGCCTCCCCACCAACCTGGAGTATTCGTCGGAAATCTGCTGTGGCAGATCCACATGTACCCCTCGTATTCTTCTAGGCAGAAGTATTTCGCTATGTCCTCTGGAAATCCAACGCCTTTGAATACACCCATATTTTTTCCGCTGGAGAAGACAAAAGCATTTCCTATAGATGTGTTAATTTTCATAACTTTCTCTACAACGTAATCGTCTGCTTTCAGATTTTTCAGAAGCATCTTCTTAGGCTGGACAAAGTATCGCCAAACCATTGGAGGATTCCATACATTCGCCTCTCTAGTAGGGATTTCCTCTTCGTGGATAATATCAAAGTTTTCATTGAGAATTCTATCCGTTTTATTTTTCGCTTCTTTGTCAAGATACATTATGTGTAAAGCATAATCATCTTGATATTCGGGATAAATACCGTAAACGGCGAAACCTCCTCCTAATCCGTTTCCGCGGTCATGCATATTTATCACGGCTTTTAAAAGGTCATCGCAGGAGAACCTTTTACCTTTGGTGTTCATCATCCCGAACAATGAACAAGCGCTGAAATCTTTGTCGTCGCCATAAGGATTATTCACTTTACTAAGATTCTCCATATTCACTCCCTTGAAGCATTCTTTTTCTCAATTTTTCTGGAAGCGCAATCAATCCGAAATCTTCAGAAAGAAGTCTTTGTTTGAAATCGTTGACATCTACGCGGTTTTTCATGAGATAGAATATTATCCCAGCTCTTCCGATATCGTTCACAAAGACCATGCCGACGATAACATTATCCCTAAGCACAACCTTTTTGTAAACATTTTTTTCAGGATCATGATTAACTAAAACTTCGTAACCCTCATTATCTTTCGGATTCATTATTCCAACGGATATAATATGGGTATTAAAGTAACTCAGAGCACTCATGGCTGTTCCGCCTGAGTGTTCCAACTTCTTCCCTGCCATATTGTAGCCCGCTATTTTACCGCATTCATGAGCAAGAGGAAAAAGCGGGAGTTGTCGGTTTTCACCTATGGTAAAGTCATAAATTTCAGCAACATCGCCACATGCATAAACTTCTGGAACGTTTGTCCGCATAAATCTGTCTACAACGACTCCTCTGTTCACTTTGATATCGGTTCCCATAATGAGTTCCGTGCGTGGAATAACCCCAATGGCCATAATTACTAAGTCACATGGTATTGTTTCGTCGTTAGTTAAGACTACGCCGCCGACAATCCCGTCACTATCTGATCTTCCCAATATTCTCTTTACGGTTTGACCAGTAATAATATCGACCCCGGCTCTCTTTATTGCCTCCTCAACAATCCCGGCAGCTGTCGCATCTAAAATAAGGTTCAGAATTCTGTCTTTGAATTCAACTATGGTTACTTTCACTCCGCGTTTCATTAATGCCTCAGCCGCGCTGACCCCTATTAAACCACCGCCAACGACCACAGCTGTTTTATGGCTGGTAATTTTTGCTACTAGTCGTTCCGCGTCAGAAAATGTTACAAAGGTGGAGACCCCATCCTTATCTAAGCCATCAATCTTTGGAAGAAACGGTTTTCCGCCAGTAGCTATTAGTAGTTTCTCGAAATTTACTTTGTCTCCGTCTTCAAGTTCTACATATTTGTCATTTAGGTTGATGCTTACTGCTTTCTTTCCAGTGGATTTTTGGACGTTATTTTTATCCCAGAAAAAATCATCTCGGTACTTCATTCTTTCTAAAGTAGCCTCTCCGCAAAGGAAATCTGCAATCATAGGACGCGAATATTGTGGAAAAGGCTCCTCTGAGATTACAGCTACAGTCCCTATTGGGTCAATTTCTCTAATTGCTTCAGTTGCTCCTATTCCGCCAACTGAACCGCCGATTATCACATATTTAGGCATTAGGGCATCACCTCTCTGTAAACTAAGGCTTCGTTAGGACAGTTAGCTACACACGCTGGGACTTCTAACCCTTGACACATATCACATTTCATCACAACCTTTCTGCTTGAAACATCCATGACTAGGGCGCCAAATGGACAAACCATGATACATGTCCAGCAACCTATACATTTTTCCCCATTATGCAGCACTAGCCCTGTTTTTTCATCAACGTACATTGCTCCAGAAAGGCAGGCGTTTACGCATGGAGGATCTTCACAATGACGACATTGAACAGCAAAAGAGACGGGCTTAGCCTTTTCCACTCTTAATCGGCTTAATGGTTTAGGCTGCTCTTTTTTGTAAGCTTTAATAATGTCTTTAGATTTAGAATGCTGTGTCTTACAGTAAACATCGCAGAGTTCACATCCCATACAAAACTCTTCCTTCACAAAAATTCTCTTCATCGCTTCACATCCTTCTCCAAGTTTTTCAAAATGCCAATCACAGTGGAAAATCTGTGGGCAAACTGTCTTACACCCTAAGTTAAATCGCCATTAATCATTAAGTAAAATTCAATTCTTGTCTCTTCTAATCCAATTCACCATTTAATTTTTCTTCCGACCTCTATCAAAAAGGCAGGTATAAGTTCTGGGTTGCCTTTTTTCTTTACAGCATTTACTATCAGCGCAGTTCTAACAAGATTGTTTTGACGGGTCAAATCCAATTTTTTCAATCTACTTGCAAAATATTCGCATGCCTTACTAGGAATATGATTCTTTCCACAGATAGAAATTCCTTCTACATCTTCAAAATTAACGCATTCAGCGCAAAATCGATTGTACAATCTATCTGCACTTGGATTTCTGAGTTCGAAATCTTCACAACATATGTATGGTCCTATTTTCTTTTTGCAGAGTGCCACACCATCCATATCTCTTCGTTCCTCATAGTTTACGCAGTCCCTGCAGAATCTTACCTGCACCGTTTACCACCTTTTCTTGAGAGTTCGCAAAAATTTTGGAATATATTTTATATAACCTTATTGAAAATGATTTATATAACAGAAATTGAAATATGCACGATATATGAAATATGTAACTTGGAGTTGTGATTAATGGAAAAAGACTTAGGATATAGACGAGTCCAAAGCACAGGAAGAGGGTCGTTTATCATATCGTTGCCCAAAGATTGGGTGGAAGAAATCGGACTGGAAAAAGGGGGCGAAATAGCATTTAAACAAGATGATGCAACGCTTCTCTTAGTTCCAAGAAAGATAATGGAAGGAAGAAAAGAGGTTAAGCCTAAACTAAACGAATACTGGATCACTGCAGAACCTAAGGATGATCCACAGTCACTTTGCCGTAAAATAATCTCTCTTTACGTTGTAAGCGCGGATCTCATTCATATTCATTTCAAAAACGGCGAATTCGCCTCAAAATTTAAGACAGAGATTAATAATCTTGTAAAGAAGAAATTATTAGGCTCAGAAATTATAGATGAAACAGATAACGAGATTACTATACAAATTTTGATTGATCACCCTGATTTTCCTTTGGAAAAAGCTATAAGAAGAATGAGTATTTTAGCCCTCTCAGCCAATAAAGATACCTTGCAAGCTTTAAAGAACGTGAACGAAGATTTAATCCAAGGGGTTATTGACACTTGCAACGACGTGAAAAGGTTGAACCTCTATGTGATTCGTCAACTCAAATTCGGATTGGAACGAAACCAGTTTGAGGAATTAGGTTTCAAGACACCGAAAGAATTCTTGGGCTATAGGATCGTTACAAATGACATAAAAAATGTTGCTGATGACGCTTTGAACATTGTTAATAACATATTAGCTTTAAAGAAGATGATTGACGAGCAAGTGCTCTTTCTTAGAGAACCCTTAGATGAAGAACTTTACGCTCAGATTTCAAGTTTCAATTCTTCTGCACATCAGATGCTTGAAGAATCTTTGAAAGCTATGTTTAAAAGGGATTATTCCTATGCGGATAGGATAATTTCTAGACTGGATTCATTCGTTGGATTAGAGAATGATCTTTTAGCCGCGATGTCTGTTAAGAAGTTGGATCCCATTGTCTCTTCTATATATAGGTTAGCTCTCGATGGGTCAAGACGAATCATTGAGTATAGTCGAGACATAGCGGAAGTAACGCTTAACCGAACAATTGAAGAGATAGCTACACCTAACCTCTAAATAGAGTAAGCAACTCTTTAGATGTTAACTTAATGGGAATTTGACTCCTGGAATTTTTCTTAAAGCAATAAGCAAAGGAACACCAACTAAAAGGGAAACTGCAACAATCAAAACGTCTTCTATGTATGAATTTACCGCGCCTGTTATGAATTCAAGATACACGCCTTCAGGTGTCAGAAAAAACAGATTATAAAATCCTACAGGTACAAACAAAAATACTCTTGTTAGGGCATCTGCTGCCGCGCCGATAAAAGAGATTAGAGATATTATGAGTGGTAAACGCTTGATATCCTCTTCAAACGGGCTCTTGAACATCACGGTCGTGGGATAAATAAGAATGAAAGCGCCAATGACATCTAAAACAGTCCAAAGTGGAAGCCATGCTCCGAAGGGATGAAGAAAGTAGGCTCCTAACATAATTACGTAGATAATTATTGAGGGCTTCCACTGTTTTTTAGCTAGGAAACCACACATTAAGACGCCGAGAGGTTCAGCTATTATGCCGAACATCCAGAAGTCTGTTGGCTTAATCATTCGGGCCGCGATGCTGCCTATAAAGGCGGCGAAAAAGCCTGCAGAGGGACCCAGTATGATTCCTTCCAGTGGTTCTAGGTATATGCCCCAATTACGCCACAAGCCGAAAGAAATAATGTATAATACTGCATGTAAAGCCGCAAAAACGCCGATAAAGGCAACGCTTTTAGATTGAATCATATGAATCAAAATAATTTTTAAAAGATTTTAAAATGTTTTCGTCTTCAAGCTCTGCTATTCTGGCTTTCAACGTCTTCCGCTGGTTCGTAAATTAGCATGCCGTCATAGTCGTAGACGCCTTCACGGGTGATAACAGCTGGCACAGTAAGCGTTTCCGCGTCTTCTTTGATTTGAAGGTTGTCGGCTTCAACGCTTTTTAAACCGTACTTCAGCATAGGACATCACGCCGTTATGCTGGTTTAGCTGTGTCTATGAGTTTCTGCAGCCAAACCGTAATGGCTGTAGGCCCCACAAGAGCCGTGTAAACGTCGAGGGTTATGCCCGCTATGTCCAGGCCTAAAGCGGAAAAGGCGCCGATGGCAACTGTCCTTAGAAACTTTTTCCAGTTGAAAGGCTTATCCTGCGCTGCGTAGCCAAGCAAACCGTAGATTAGGCTGCGGTCAAGCCTAAACACACGTTAAACGGATTCATTCCATTTTCACAATAATAGGAGAAAACAAGAGTGGTTTTTAGGTTCAGCGAACAGACCACTTTTATCGTTTCAGCCCGTAATCTTCCATCCAATCATAGAAGGTGTATTTGCCTATGCCGAGTTCTCTGCAGATTCTGTTCACGCTTTTGCCTGCTGCGATTCTTTCGGCTAAAAGCCTGTCAACGGGTTTGCCAAACTTTCTTTCCAGCTCCAGCTTTCGCTTTGACGTTGCAGAGCTCATGCTTTGAATGGTTCCGTTCTGGAGCTTGCTTAAGCCTAAGACTATGTCTGCGCCTGGAAGGCGTTCTAAGCCTTCAAGTTGTCTTATTTCGTTTATTGTCATCCAGTTTGTTTTTAGCTGTAGGCTGCGGGTTTTGTCG
>JAWBOR010000023.1:0-19087 GCA_038826015.1 Bathyarchaeia archaeon | reverse complement strand
CCTTCCTTGGCATACAGGACATGTTCTGGTCTGTGTAAAAAACATGAAACCCGTCTTTCTTGTTTCTCTTATTACACCTGTTCCGTCGCATTTTGAACATTTCTTGCTTCCCTGTGAAGGGTTGACACCGCTGCCTGCACAGACTTTACAGTTCTCAGCGCTGGGAATTTCTATCTCCTTGTTTGTGCCAAACGCAACCTCTTCTAAAGTAACTTCCAAATCATATTTTACGTCTGAACCCTTCTGAGGGCCATATCTTTGCTGTGTTCGACCCCCGAAAAACATATCGAAAATGTTTTCAAAATCATATCCGAACCCCATGTCTCTGAAGATGCTTTCAAAATCTGTTCCTCGGAATATGTCATCCCACGTGTATCTTTCATGTATTCCAGCATGACCGAACTGATCATACTGCATACGTTTCTCGTCGTCGGAAAGAACCGCGTAAGCTTCAGAGATTTCTTTAAACTTCTCCTCAGCTTCTGGAGACTTATTTCTATCTGGATGATATTTTAAAGCCAGCTCACGGTAGGCTTTCTTAATATCTTCCTTAGACGCGTTTCTTGGAACACCTAAGATTTCATAGTAATCTTTTTTTTCACCCATTGATAATCAGCCGTCAAAAGATCCCTCGGATTGTATTATTTGTCCTTTACCTCTTCGTAATCGGCGTCGACAGCCTTCTCCTTTTGTTTCTCAGTCTCCTCAGTCTTGCCTTCTGAGGCTTGTCTCTGAGCAGCTTGCTGGTAAACAGCTGTTCCAACTTCTTGCAGAACCTTTGCCAATTCATCATTCTTAGCTTTTATCTGCGCTACATCTTTTCCACTTAATGCTGCTCTCAACTCTGCAATAGCTTTGTCTATTTTCTCAGTTTGTTCTTTTCCAAGTTTGCCAGCTAGGTCGCTTTTTGTTCTTTCAGCCGTGTAGATTAATGAGTCAGCATTGTTTCGAAGTTCAGCTTCCTCCCTCTTTCTCCTATCTTGCTCCGCGAATTGCTCGGCTTCGCGTATCATGCGTTCTTTTTCTTCTGGCGACAACTTCGTCGAAGCTGTTATCGTTATCTTCTGTTCTTTTCCCGTAGCCAAGTCTTTAGCTGAAACATTCAGTATTCCATCGGCGTTAATATCAAATGTCACTTCGATTTGTGGCACGCCTCTGGGAGCTGGAGGTATCCCTGTTAAATTAAACATGCCCAAAGAAACATTGTCAGCCGCCATAGGTCTTTCGCCTTGCAAAACATGGATGGTTACAGCAGTCTGGAAGTCGGCTGCGGTTGTAAAGATCTGACTTCTTCTAGTTGGAATTGTTGTATTTCTCTCTATGATCTTGGTAAATATTCCGCCAAGAGTTTCAACGCCAAGAGAAAGAGGCGTTACATCGAGGAGCAACAGATCCTTTATCTCGCCAGCCAACACGCCTCCCTGAATAGCAGCACCTACTGCAACGCATTCCATTGGATCAACGCCTCGCTCTGCGGGTTTACCCATCAAATCCTCCACGAACTTTCTAACCAAAGGCATCCTTGTTTGACCGCCAATCAGAATGATTCTGTCTATGTCTTTTGGCGTTAGCTTCGCATCTGCCAACGTACGCAAAATAGGTTCTCTGATTCTTTCAACAATCGGCAAAGTCAATTGTTCAAGTTTTGCTCTAGTCAGCGTATAATGCAAATGTTTAGGTCCCGAGCTGTCGGAGGCAATGAACGGAAGATTAATGTCAGTCGTCATAAGATTCGAGAGCTCTATCTTAGCTTTTTCCGCAGCTTCCTTAAGCCTCCGCATAGCCATAGCGTCATTGCTGAGGTCAATGCCAGTCTGCTGTCGAAATTCGCTGAGAAGATGCTGAACAATGGCATTATCTAGATCAGTGCCTCCTGTTTTCGTATCCCCACTTGTCGCCAGAACTTCAAAGACACCTCCGCCGAAATCCATTATAGTTGTGTCATTTGTTCCGCCGCCGAAACTGAAGACCATGATTTTCATTTCTTTTTCCAGTTTATCAAGCCCATATGCCAAACAAGCAGCAGTAGGCTCGTTTATGATCCTTGCAACTTCAAAACCTGCTATCTCACCAGCGTCTTTTGTAGCTTGTCTCTGGTTATCATTAAAGTGCGCAGGCACTGTGATTACGCATTTGCTAATTTTTTCTCCAAGAAAAGTTTCAGCATCCCTCTTAATTTTCTGTAAGATAAAAGCAGAAATCTGTTGCGGAGTATATTCCTTGCCGTAAATCTTTACTTTATAATCTGTCCCCATCTTCCTTTTTATCTCGAAAATTGTTCCCTCAGGGTTAACGGCAGCTTGTCTTACAGCTGGTTCACCCACAAGAAGCTGTCCGTCCTTCGTAAAAGCAACCACTGACGGAAACATTTTGCCAGCTATCGTGGGTCCTTCAGCACTTGGAATCACAATAGGTCTTCCAGCTTCCATAATGGCAGCTGCGGAATTTGTGGTTCCCAGATCGATTCCTAGAATTCTTTCCCTCCGTTTAGTCTCGCTCATCTCGGTTCGCCCCTTCCACCTCTTTACAAGCGATTTTTACGATACTTGGTCTGATAACTTTCCCTTTGAAAGTGAAACCTTTTCTGGTTTCTTCGATGACTGTTCCCTCCTCTTGATCCTTAGTGGGTATCTTAACCAAAATTTCATGAGCAAGCGGATCAAAAGGTTTCCCAACAGCATCGATTCTTTTTAATCCTTCTTGTTCTAACATAGTTTGTAAGTTTTTATAAACCATCCCAACTCCCTCCAGGAGAGCTTTCACATTCTTTGTTTTTTTACCTGTTTCAATAGCTCTCTCAAGATCATCCATAACATTGAGAAGGTTAACAATTAACTTTTCGTTGCTTCTTTGAGCTACTTCAACTAATTCTTTCTCTACACGTTTCCTATAGTTCTCAAAATCTGCTTGAAGATATTTTAATCGGTCCAGATACTCTTTACATTTGGCTTGCTCAGCGCTCAATGCATCTTCAAGTCTCTTTAACTCCTCAGAATCTTCTTTCTGTTCCGAGGATTTCTCCATACAACCACCTTCTCTGAATCATTGCAGATTTTAAGAGCTTTATTTAAATTTTTAGCTTTACCTGACGACAGTAAAAATTCATTTTTCATTGTACAACCCATGTCAAGATAAAACTTTAACTCCGTAAATACGGCATCAATGAAGACCGAGCATAAGAATATGAGACCTGTGGAGCGACATCAATTATCAAGCATTTTTTCTGCATCTCAGTCTTTTTGAATCTGATTTAGAAGATCTGTCGGTTTTACCCTTAATTCATTTAAGGCTAATTCTTCAGGTGTGAATCCCATAGCCAATCCAAGCAGCTGTGTGTAATGTAACACAGGTATGCCGAACTTTTCGTTAAAGGTTTTCTCTATAATAGGCTGGTTAAAATCATACATCATGTGACAAGAAGGGCATACAGTAACCAATACTTGAGCCCTTACATCTCTGACATGCGTAAGTTTTTCTTTAGCCATCTGGTATGGGATTTCTTCATTTACGCCGATTATGGGGTTGCCGCAACATTCTGACTCATCCATATAATCAACCGGTATTGCACCTGTTAACTTAATCAACTTCTTTAACACAGTCGGATTTTCTGGATCGTCTCCGTGGTTAGCATATTTGATCGGTCGCAGAATATGACAACCAGTATGCTGCGCCACGCGAAGATTGCTTAGGGGTTTTTTAACCGATTCCTTTATTTTTTCAAAGCCAACATCCTCTACGAGTACATGAATGAGGTGTTTGACTTCAATTGAGCCTTTGAACTCCATTCCTATCATCTTTAAGTATTCATTCACCTTTTCTCTCACTGCTTTGTCTTCTTTAAGCATTTTTTCTGTCTCATTCAAAACGCTGAAACAGCCGTTGCATAAGGTTAAGATATTTAAATTCTGCTGCTCCGCTATACAGAGGTTTCGCGTTGCTAAGGTAACCGCCAACTCGTGATTCAGAGGATCCATTGGATAACCGCAGCAGTTATAATCTTGCATCTCCACAAGATCGATTCCGAGTATACTAAGAACCTTCCTCGCAGAAGCCTCATAGCTCGAAAGCCTATAAGGAATAAGGCAACCAGGAAAATAAAGATACTTCAGCTCGGTCAATTGGAAACCTCATTTTTCGCCTTTTCAAAAACTTTTGCGTTTTCAAGCGTTTCCAAACAACCTGTGGTCTGAAAAATCTTTAAGATATGCTCAACATTAGATTTCGGCAAGGGCGGCAAACCTTGTTCTTGTCGTTTTTTATGCTTTGACTCAGGAATAAGGTAAACTAAACCTGTTTTCAAGATGTTTGAAAACAACGTTTTGTAAACTGCAGGCATCATCCCTCTTTCTTTCACAGACATGTTCCTAAGAGCACGTACAATACTCGAAACTTCTACTCCTTGCGGACAATGGTCCACGCAAGTGTAGCATGTTGTACATAACCATAAAGCTTCATCTGAAAGAAGCCTATCTCTAAAGCCGAGTTGAGCCATTCGCGCAATTTTTCTAGGCTTATAGAAACTGTTAAATCTTGCTACAGGACAGTCAGCGGTGCATGTTCCACATTGAAAGCATAATGCTATTTTCTCTGCACCAGCTGATCTGCTTAATTCCTGTTTGAATTTCGGATCTATTTTACTAGTTTTAGCAATTTGTGAAGCATTTCCCAGTGTTCCACTCATTTGCTTAATCCTCCATTTTTCAACATCGTTCTTTCTAGTTGTAATGGGAAATGCAGTTTCCTTTAAACCTTGAAGCACCAATATTATTGGGACCTAATTAACATTTCCGCTCTAGATAAGGATTTTGGGTTTATTTATCATAAAAATCTTACAAAATTGCAGTACCGATAGTATCTTTATATGGATTACGCCATTTAATTCTCTACTGCTTAACTAAATGAAAGGATGCGTTCGTCGTTGGAAGACTTGGGACTCGAATATTCCCAGGCATCCAAAATTAAAGAAATTTACCGCAAACAGGGTTATGGGATGCTGGGAAACCATCAACACAGCGCAGTTAAGATTTGCCGTTGGACTAAGGAAAGTTTAAGGGCTAACAGGGTTTGTTATAAAGAGTTATGGTATCCTCCTGTTCAAAGCCATAGATGTATGGAGATGACTCCGTATCTGGGCTGCAATTGTCACTGTCTATACTGTTGGAGGTTGCATTCTGGAGATAAACTTCGAAGGTATTGCCAAGAGTCTCTTTTTAATCTAGAACTCGACGAACCTGGAAAAATCGTGGAAGACGCAATCGAAAAGAGAAAGTGGCTTCTAGCAGGGTGGAAGGGGAACCCTCTTGTTGATAAAAGGAAATTCGAGGAGTCTCTGAAGCCGACTATGATGACGATGAGCTTGACTGGCGAGCCAACTTTATATCCGAGGGTATCAGAACTTGTTCAAGAAGCCGAAAAAAGAGGGATGATAACGTTTATGGTAACAAATGGGACAATGCCCGAGATTTTGGAAAAAATGAATCCATTACCTTTCCAATTGTACATCAGCATCTCGGCACCGAACAAATATGTGTATGCTAGGATTGTGAGACCTATGGTAAAGGATGCGTGGGAGCGGGTGAACAAGACTTTGGAGTTGCTTCCAAGCCTTGAGACGAGAAAGGTCATTCGGCTCACGATGCTTTCAGGATGGAATATGACAAACTATGAAGAATACGCCAAGCTTATAGAAAAAGCGAAGCCCCACTTCGTTGAGGTTAAAGCCTACGAATGGGTTGGGCAAAGTCAAAAACGACTGCCTAAAAAAGCCATGCCTTACATGGAAGAGATAGAAGATTTCGCCAGTAAACTCTCCAGGCTCACAGGATATGAAATCAAAGGAAAATACAAGCCGAGTGGAGCAGTCTTACTTGCTTGACGGCAAAACAATGGTATTATTATGTTTGAATTTAACAAAGGCTTTTTACATTTTTATTGGTTCTGTTGGTTTTCCAATTTTTTTAACGTTTTGTTCCGGTCCTCCAGGTCCATATGTGAATATGAACCATAGTTTTTGGTTGTTCGGATTTACTATTTGATGGATGACCTTTGGCGGGCAGAAAACCACTGAACCTTCTGATAAGATGTAATCGACATCTTCGATTTTCGCTATACCTTCGCCTTTGAGGATGTACATGGCTTCTTCTTCATGCTCGTGTGCGTGTTTAGGTATTTGACTTTGTGGGTCGATGGTGCATAATCCCATAGAAATATTTTGTGCTCCATCCATATCTTTATCTATCAGTAATGCAACTGTGCGGTTGTAACCTTCCGGCTGGGTCAAGCGATAAGCCATGACCTCACCTATATTTTTCACATATTTGGCTTTATGCATTGTAACGTCGCCTTTGGCACTTGATAACTAGGCTGAATGTTTAAGCTTTTCGAATTTCAATGCTCACAAACTTTAACGTTACCAACAATCTTCAGTAAGATTCTAATACAGGTTGAGAAAATACCAAATACAAAAGAGTAAATTAGAATTGCATGAAAACTTGGTGATTTGATTTGAGGATTGTTTTGCTTGGTCCTCCTGGTTCTGGAAAAGGGACTTATGCTTCTAGGCTGACAAGTGTCTTAGGGATACCGCACATTTCTACTGGTGACATGGTTCGAGAAGAGATAAAGGCTCAAACAGAACTTGGGAAAATAATTAAAGAGTTCAGCGACAAAGGCGAACTCGTCCCTGATGATATTATTATTCGTCTCCTAGCCGAAAGATTGAAGAAATCAGACAGTCAGAAAGGTTTCATACTTGACGGTTTTCCTAGAACTATCCAGCAAGCGGAAGCTTTAAGCAAAATCTCTAAGATTGACTTAGTGGTAAATTTGAATGTTCATGATGAAATAATTATTGCGCGTTTATCCAATAGGCTTGTCTGCCGAAAGTGCGGAGCCATATATAACAAGTTAACGTTGAAACCTAAAAGAGATAACATGTGCGACCTTTGCGGCGGAGAACTCTATCAAAGGGATGACGACAAGCCTGAGGTTATACGGGAACGGTTAAATGTCTATCAGAGAAGTACAGAGCCGTTAATAGAGTATTACAAGAAAAGAAATCTCTTGAAAGATGTTCACTGCAAAGATTTGGCAACCACGCCTGAAGAAATTGTTAAAGATATAATGGCTATAATTAAAGAAATTAAGAAATAGAGATACGCTAAGTTTTTTCTCGAATGTTTTTATGTTTCAAAAAAGAAGATTGTAAATGGGTATTCTATGGCATCTCTATTTTGTTGATTTCTTCGAGAGTTGTTAGGTCGTTTATCTTTATCATTTTTGCCGAAATCGTGTAAAGCGCGTTCTCAATGTATAAGGCTCTTTGCACCATGTAAGCCGAGTCGAAGATGAAGTAGGATCCGATCTTAGGGTCGGTCATGTTTTCTAGATGTGTAATTCTGCCTCTAAATGTTAAGTCATTAGCGGTTATGTTGAAGATGTAGAGCCCTTGGAAGACAAATTCGCCGTAGGCTTCAGGCGGAACGCTATCGGGATACTTAGCTTCGTCTATGTCTGCGACTAACACAGGTATTGCGAGAAGACTCCGTTCCCTATCGAACAAAAATGCCTTATGGTCATGTAGAACTGGTGAGTCTGTTCCTCTGTCACCTATTAGATAACTTTTTAACTCAATAGGATGCTCAACATCGCTTACGTCAAAGAGCGAAATCTTAACACTTTGATACAATCCCCACGAAGTTCCTTCTTTCGGAACAGTGGCGTTTTTCCCTATGCCTATTAAATGATTCTCATCGTATGGGTGCAGATAATCCGAGTAGCCTGGAATCTTCAGCTTGCCTAGAACTGTGGGGTTGGTTGGGTCTTTTAGGCTTATTACAAAGAGCGGATCGACTTGGAAGAACGTAACTAGGTAACATCTTTCGCCCATAAATCTAGCTGCGTATATTTTTTCGTTGGGCGCCAAGTCTTCGCGTTTCCCTACAACAGCTAAGTCTGAATTGAGAACATACACATTGTTCGTCATTGTGGGTTCAACAGTTTTTTCGTTGCCTTCCAAGAAAACCACATTGTTATATGTTGTCGTCGCTATTCTAAAGTAACCATTGTATTCATCCATGGAAAACTGGTTTAACACATAACCCGGAACTTGACCGTATTTCTCGTAGGCTATCTTGTTTTTGTCAATGCGAATCCTATGAATCTCTGTTTGCTGTGTGCCATTCACTTCCCACTTGGGTATAGCAAGATAAATATTGCTTAATGAAACATAGATGCAACCCGCATAGCCTATTAGGAAGTTTTCAGCAGTTATTGGCTCAAGATCATTTTTGACGTTAAGAGCTATAACAATTGTTAGGCCGTAATAGTAGTCTGTAACGTTGGAGTAGTAGATTGATGCCGCTTCTATCTTTTGAATCTGTCCATTGTCGCTTATGGATGGAAGGTAAACCTCTTTATCTTCCCCAAAGTATATGGGAGAACTTATCAAGACATATACGTAGTCTCCAATCATCCTAGAGTTAGAATAGCTGCCATCCAAAGTAACGTTTCTTGCCAGAGAGGGTTTTGCTCTATCTGTAATATTATAGACATTTATCGATGTCTTAGGGCCTTCATATACAGGAGCTAAAGAAACATCGTTTGACCGTTTCACAATATAATAATATTGAGTCGGGGCAACAAAGACAACGAGCCTATCTCCATTTACAAAAATTGACATCACTGTTCCATTAAATTGGACTTGAGCAACAACTTCAGCCACATCAGGAGGATATGCCTTGATAATCAAAACTTTATCATTTGAAGCAAGATAAATGAATTCTCCATCGGTTTTAACCAAGTCAGCCTCGTCTACGCCTTCAACCTGAATATTCGTCTTAGAATATTCAGTTGATGTTCCTTTATCTGAGGAAGGCGCGGGAATAGGCGGAGAAGCATTTCTCGCAAGCTGGCCTCCTTCAGCATACCTTTTTACATATGCGCTTGTGGCAGAGCTCAGAAACGCCTTAAGTTCTTCGTAAGACGAGAACTTCTGAAGAGGTTGACCTGACGAACCAGTTACTCCAGGTATGTTAACTCTAGGCAGTCCTGTAAAGCTTAGAAGTATAATGCCTATTATTATGCCTATTAAGAAAGCAGCTGAACCCTTAAGAAATAGGCCTTTTTCGTCTGTTGGAAATTTAAATTCTCCACTCATGTTTATCACTGAAAATAAGTAAAGAATAGGAGCTCTTAATACTACGCATTAGAACATTTGTTCAAACTTTTTGAACGCCTGTTTTGATTCCTCGGTGCTGACTGTAGGCCTCATACGAGAAAACTGCAAGACAAAAAACGCATACGGTTAAAACTAAGAAATCTCTGAAACTCCATTGGATAGGTCCCAAGAAAACATAGACAAATAGAAGACCAAAAATGAACGCGCCGTAGAAAATCATTCTGGAGATTAGTCTGCCTCTAAGCAGGACGAAGTTTCTAAGAACCTCGATTCTGTTTTTCTCCTCAGCGACGTATCTTCCATCACTTGTTTGAGATACGAGTTTCATCTCTAAAAGATGATTAACATGATACTGGGCTAAACTGGGACTTGAAAGTTGAAGCCCTCTCCAGACATCTCTTACTCCAACCGGTTCGTTAGAAGTTAAAATATAGAGATAAACATCCCAAATGACACCTGACAGATATCGCTTGCCCACATCTTTTCCCATAAAACTACATCAGCCTCATTAAAAAATAGAACAATATCTTCTTATTTATCGAACGTGTTTAACTCTTTCTTTGACAACCTTTCATCCTGGAAATTCTTTAACTGGCACTTCGATATTTATATTATAACGCTCTTAATTCTACGCTTTTGAACAGCCTGTTCTAAATCGTGAACATAAGAATTCAATCAACTATTTACTCATAGATGCCAATATTTGAATAAACTCTGAAGATTAAGAATCGCATTATATCATGGTCTGCTTTTTAAAATGCAAAGAGTTCGAGAAAAAATCATGATTCCGAGGCGACGCTTTTAAGTTCTTTGAGGAGAAGACTGTCCACAACCATGCGAAGAGCTTGAAAAACCTCTTCTTCATCGAGAAGATTAACATCAAGTATCAAATGAAACGGTTCAAAATCTTCACCGATCTTGAAACCATAAAGCTTCTCATAGGTTGCTTTAGTTTTACTTTCCCTTTCCCTTAAAAAACTTAAAGCCTCTTCAACAGTCAAATTGTCCCTTTTTGCCACGCGCTTGGCTCTTTCTTCTTCTGAAGCTTCTAGCCAAATTTTAAATCCTTTCTTCAGCAACCAAGGCATGGTCCAGCTGTCAAAAACTATTCCGCCCTTTTTAGCCAGGTCTAAAAGTTTCTCATCTACCTTTCTGTCCAACTCCAAATCATTAAGCCTCTTTTGGAGAAAACTTAAACCTGAGATAGTTTCCCACCAGCCTTTCTCAGATGTTTTATAACCCAAGTCAGCGGCGACGTCTTTCAAAGCGTCTCCACCAGAATAATATCTTAATCCATAATGCTCAGCAAGCCTTTTGGCCACTGTGCTTTTTCCAGAACCAGCTAATCCACATATGCAGATAACTATTTTCTTCTTTAAGCTCAGTTTACTTTGATCGCATATCACCTTTAAAGTTTCCTCTCAGATCTTTATTTTTTGGTTGTTTCTGGTTGTGGCTGCATACCTGTGCCCATGCCTATTTCTACACCAAAAAGGCGTGAAAGTATAGTGCTGGTGAAGAAAGAACAGATCAAATACCATAAAAAGAAAGACAATGGAAAGACCCCCATAATTGGAATGTAGGCGACGGATGCAAACCCATAGAAGCCAGGAAGTATCTGCCACATGACAAGTATGGGGACGAAAGTGACTGCAAAGACTTTCATCTGTTGTTTAGCCATCCTTGATTGAAGTTGCAGAATGTGTAACTCCTGTTTCTTCACCTTAGCCATAAGTTTCTTGTCACCTGTTTGTTTAGCCTTATTTTTATCAACATTCCATGCGTTTATTTCCTCGCGCCATTTTGCAAACTGCTCTCTATCAATGAATTTTCGGTTAACTAACGTTGTCATAAGCGACACGAGAAACGCAATGCCTATTACTGAAAGGGTTGACCAAGGAATTTCAGCGAAATTTGGGAACACGGTTAGTTCAGCCTCCTAAGAATTTTCTGAGACTAGGATACATTTCTTCGACTCGTTCTTTCATCAATTGTTGGTAATACTGGTATATTATGCCTACTGAAAGCAGGATGCCTGTTCCAGTTCCAAAGGCTCCGAAGAAGTCGGCTATGGCAGCTAGTAATCCAACGATGAAACCGCCTAGTATGGTTACTACGGGAATGTAGCGTTTTAAGATTAACTCTATCGGTTTTTCTGATCTCCGGAAGCCAGGGATCTGCATTCCAGAATCCATGAGCTGCTTTGCCACGGTTTTAGGGTCTAAACCACCTACTTGTAACCAGATGACTGAAAGGATGACACAGCATGTTATGAGAATAATGGCGTAAATCGAATATCTAAGTGGATAGGCCAGCACATCTGAAAAACCTCGTGGTGCCACAACATAATAAACCAATCCTCCAGAAGGTACAAGATTCCCCTGTTCATAGGTAAACTGACCGATGAGTCCGACCCACGAAGCTAAGCTGCTTTTGCCATAATTGTTCCAAAGAATTTGAGCCACAAAGTAAATATTTCCAAAAATGGCAGATGTGAAAATCACTGGTAAATTAGAAACATAAAGAAGGTTAATAGGATACTTGCCTTTGAAACCCCGATAGCTGGCGTAAGCCACTGGCAGCTCCACTCTTACTCCTTGGGCGTAAATGCAGAATAGGAAAATACCGATTGTCAAGATCAATCCGAGTATGCTGGGATAATGCCCAGGACTTATGAGAAGATCATTGAAGGAGCCGCCGCTAAATAGTCTTTGAATTGAAGCTGTGATTATTCCGTAGTATCTTAGTGACTGATCTTCTCCTCCGCCTACGGGAATTGTTGAGAAGCAATCGAGCATTATCCTTTGAGCTACTCCAGCCAGAATGAATAGGCTTATCCCGCTTCCAATTCCCCATCCTTTCTGAATCATCTCGTCAAGAAGCATAAGCACGATGCCTGCAAAAAGAAGCTGCGCAAATACAATTATTGATTGTATCGGATTTAGGTTTCCGAATAGGCCGCCTATTAAATACGCTGATGCTTGAACCGCGGTTATGATTACTGACAGAACCTTGCTGGCTCCAGTAAAAAGAGATCGATCTTCAGGGTCAGAAAAGTCAACTTGGATGAAGCCAGAACCTGCTAAAAGTTGAAGAATTAAACCAGCAGTTACTATTGGACCTATGCCTAACTCCATCAACGTGCCTTTGGTGGAGGCAAAAATCACACGATAAAAGAGCACGTCTTCTCCTTTACCCAGACCATAAAGAGGCACCTCACTCATAACCAGAAACAATATCAGCGCCAGAACGGTCCAGAGTATCTTTTCGTTGAAGCTGACCTTTCGTTCCGGCGATCTGACTTCAGGAATAAACCTTGTAAGAGGTTCAAAGGCTTTGAGGAATCTTCCAGCCACTTATCTCCACCATTGATGTTCAATATCTCAGTCTTATTTTTGCCTTAACGCTTTTTAGTATTTATGTGGTATGGTTAAGCTTTCTCTGTTAAGACTTCTCCCCCTGCTTCTTCTATCTTCCTTAAAGCCGTCTCTGAACATGATGAAACTTTAACAGAAACAGGTAACGTTATCTTTCCTTCTCCAAGAAGCTTATCATATCCCATCTCAGTTAAATCAACAGATATTTTTGCGTCTACAGCTCCTTTTTTGGGCACAAGTTCGTTAGCAATCTCTTCAAGTTCTTTTAAGTTAATAACATGGATTACCTTTTGTCTTGGTGGTTTGAACCCTTTTTTTCCAAAGTAATCTGGATCATATCTTAATACCCAAGTCCAACCGTGCTTATGACGACCAGCTTTCCTTTCTCCTTTTGATCCGCTTTTTCTATGTTGACCGGTTCTGCCGTAGCCTTGTGTTCTGGAACCACGCATCTTTCGAATCTTTCGAAGTCTATGAGGCATTTCCATTTCCTCTAATTCTCTTTCTCAAATCATTTTTTTTAGGATATCGTTTATGGCTTCTCCTCTATATCCCGTTACCCCGCCGCTCTTATAACTTATTTTAATTTTCCCTTTGAAACCTTTTCTGGGCGGGTGAAGGCGAAAGAGGGGTTCGATGTCAGGAAGGTTCTTGAACTCAACTTCCAGGTTGTATGCGGCTTCTGCAAGCTTATCCAATGATTCGTAGCCGATTTTGCGTGCATATTCGTCTGTAAGTTTCTTGTTTCCAACTATTCTCCCCCTTTCCTTCAGCAGAGAAGAAATTGTCTCTTTTGATACTTCACCCCAGGTTACTTCATTCTGTACCTTTTGAAGCATGCCTAAATAGGATGGGCGGTCATCAATAAGTGTAGCGTGACAATTACGGGTTAGATTAAGCATCTGCAGAGTATCTTGAACATCGCTTCTGACGCCAGTTGTGCCTCTAACACGAATTACTGCTAAGCATTTACGTTGTTTCTCCACCTTATCTCACCCAATCTGACGGAGTTACAATCTCACATGTTCTTTTTAACGCGTCGAAAATCGCGTAGGCAAAAGAAGGCACTGTTCTCGTGGAACCGTAGCTTTTCATCCAACAATCCTTTACGCCCGCAAGTCTTAGAATGAGCCTAGCAGTTTCACTAGCAACTAGACCCACCCCACGAGGGCTAGGGATAAGCTTAACTTCAACTCCACCACATTTTCCAGAGACTTCGAATTGAATAGAGTGAGGCTGCCCACATCCACATTCCCAGCTTCCGCATCCTCTCCTCACAAGAGTGATGTTAAGACGCGCATTAGTGGCTGCTTTTTCTATGGCTGTGCGTACTTGGCTGGCTTTTCCAACTCCTAGACCCAGATAGCCATCCCTGTTTCCAACGGCTACTACAGCTTTAAACCGTGATTTTTCACCTGCGTCTGTCTGTTTTTGAACAAGGTTAACATTGATAACTTCTTCTTCTAATCCTGGTAAAAGAAAATTGACTATTTGTGCTTCACGTATCTTCATCCCCTCTGAGAATATTTCTTCTAACGAAGATATCTTCCATTCTTTCCGTTTCGCTTACTGTCTCGATCGACACCTTTCCACCTCAACTTTTTCCCACATCAAATTAATAATGATTGGGCAAGATTAAACCTGTTTGTCCAATTTCAATTTTTAATGAAACAATGCGAATAATAAATTTAAACTTATCTACAGTGTTCCCACTTTATGGTCTCTTATAACCTAAAGAAGGAAATAGTCAAAGGATACACTACCCAAAATTATTAATGTTAACATTTCTGTTTACTGTTAATACTCTGACTTCCCCGATCTTCTTTTAGTGAAAATAAATGGGCATCTCCAGAAATGATCTCCAGTAATATACTATTCTTAACTTTCTTTTAGTAAACATGCAGATTCAAATTTTTTCTATTTCTATTTGCGGCTCATTTTAGTTTTCACTCTCGTATTTTTCCATAAGCTGCTAGACACCATTGCAGTAGCATTATTTTACTTAAAACATCACAACATATGATTTTATCAAAAAGTTTCAGCATGCGCCTTCCTGTATGGTCCTCTAGTTCTTAACCGCGCCTTCTTTTTCTTATAGGCTTGTCTAAAAGCCTCATCTTCTTTCTCTACTAGTTCGGTGGGTTTTTCCAAAACTGTATCAGCAATCTCTGAATTTACCTGTTCTTCCAATATCCATTTCACCCATAAACGATATAGCATGCATGATATTTATTTTTGAAAGTCTACTTTGCATTGAGGTACTTCTCTCTTATTTCAATATCAGCTATTTTAGCAATTAAAGCATTGGAGATAAGCACGTACTTGACCCCTGCCAATTCAGCTAAATCTGCCTGTTTCTGGTCTTGAGTCACCAACAGTAAATCGTGAGTTTTTGCATAATTTACGATATCTTTGTCTTTTCCTCCTTGCAAGTCTAAATCCTGAACAGTTAACACTTGCCACCCTAGGGTTTCAAAATATTCCTTAAGACCCGCATACATCTCGTCAAGCAAGAGTTTCATCGAAAACCACCTTACGCATCCTTAGTTTTATATTCACTTAGAGCTTTCTCTCTTTTGAATCTCAAAAACATCTTTAATAAATCTGTCGCGCTCTGAGACCGGCTGTATTGCTCATATTTTCACTTAATTTTTTGCGAGAATTCGAAGAGAGGTAATTATTTAAGATTTTGAATGGCTTTTTCTTAAATAAAGTCTATTTGTGTCTAAAAGATTTTTTAGTTTCCGTAAATTCATGGTTTTTAGTTTTATTACAAGAAAATCAGAAAATAGGTGTTAATGAGACTTATCCTCTTTTTAGACCATCGTTTTATGTCTAAGAATTTAGATAAATAAATTTAAATTATTATATTCTCTTTTTTAGAGATACATATTGGTCGACAGTTAACAATACATCTCATCTGGCTTCATCTTATAATGAGGATTGAGAGAGTGAGATATGTAAGAAAAAGAGATGGTAGGTTAGAATCCTTCGACTCTGAACGCATAACCAACGCTATCTGGAAAGCCGCAAGAGCAGTAGGTGGAAAAGACAGAGAATTAGCCAAGCGCTTAAGCGACCAGGTAGTCGCGGAATTAGAGAAACGTTTCGGGGAAGATGGGGTTCCTACAGTTGAAGAGATCCAAGATTTAGTGGAAAAGGTCTTAATAGAGAATGGTCATGCTAGAACGGCTAAGGCTTATATTCTTTATCGAAAGCAGCATCAAGACCTAAGAGAGCTCGCACACCTTTTAAGTTCTTCCGATCTAGTAGAGCAATATCTTGATCTGGAAGACTGGTATGTCCGCGAAAATTCCAACATGAGCTATTCGCTTCAAGGATTGAATAATTATCTCACGTCTAAAGTGATAGAAAAATATTGGGTTGGCAGAATCTATCCTCCAAACATTGGAGACGCCCATTATTCTGGCGACATTCACATCCATGACCTCGGAGTTTTAGGTCCCTATTGTGTAGGATGGGACCTCAGAGACCTCATACTTTCAGGTTTCGGCGGTGTTTCTGGAAAGATAGAGAGCAAACCTCCAAGACATTTCAGAACTGCCTTAGGGCAGGTTGTTAACTTCTTTTACACGTTGCAGGGTGAGGCGGCCGGAGCCCAAGCATTCAGCAACTTCGACACATATCTTGCGCCTTTCATCCGTTATGATGGGCTGGATTATAAAGAGGTGAAGCAAGCGCTTCAGGAGTTCTTTTTCAACATTAATGTTCCGACTCGTGTTGGTTTCCAGACACCCTTCACCAATTTAACACTTGACCTTAATGTTCCTGACTTCATGAAGGATGAACCTGTCATCCGCGGCGGAACAGTACTTGATGATGTCTATGGTGACATGCAAGAAGAGATGGACATGTTTAACATTGCGTTTGCAAGGGTCATGGCGGAAGGTGATGCACGGGGCAGGGTCTTCACATTTCCAATTCCGACTTACAATATCACAAACGACTTTGAATGGGACTCGCCAGTAGCCAAAGAGATATTCGAAGTGACCGCTAAATATGGAACTCCTTACTTTTCAAACTTCATAAATAGCGACATGAAGCCGGAAGATGTACGTAGCATGTGTTGCCGTTTGAGAATAGATAATAGAATGCTACGTAAACGAGGCGGAGGCTTCTTCGGAGCAAGCCCGCTTACTGGGTCTATAGGAGTTGTTACGCTTAATCTACCTAGGCTCGGTTACCTTGCAAGCGATGAGGATAATTTCTTTGAAAGGCTTGGAAATTTGATGGACATCGCAAAAGATAGCTTGGAGATAAAAAGGAAAGGGCTTGAAAGGTTCACGGAGAAGGGGTTATATCCTTATTCCAAACATTATCTTCGCTTTGTAAAAGGTTCTTATGGCAGCTACTGGAAGAACCATTTCTCCACAATTGGACTTGTTGGAATGAATGAAGCTATCCTCAACTTGTTCGGATATGGGATAGCATCTAAAGAAGGTACAATGTTTGCCGCAAAGGTTTTAGAATTTATGCGAGAGAAACTTTTAGAGTACCAAGAAGAAACTGGAAACATGTACAACCTTGAAGCTACTCCCGCAGAAGGGGCCTCCTACAGGCTTGCACGTATAGACAAAAAGAAATATCCAGACATTATCGTTGCAAACGATAAATATCTTTCAAGCGGTGCTGAACCTTTCTACACAAATTCCACTCATCTACCAGTTGATTACACAGGCGACCTCTTCGAAGCCTTAGAACATCAAGACAAGCTGCAACCACTGTATACAGGTGGAACGGTATTCCATGTTTTTCTCGGGGAGAGGATTCACTCGTGGAAAGCCGTGGCTGAAATAGTGAAGAAAATAGCTTATGTATCTCATATACCATACTATACGTTGACGCCGACGTTCAGTATCTGCCAAACACATGGTTACATAAACGGAGAACACCGCTCATGTCCCAGCTGTGGAACTAAATGCGAGATTTACTCCAGAGTTGTAGGCTACCTGAGACCAGTTGACCAGTGGAACGATGGCAAGCAAGCAGAATTCAAAATACGGCGAACCTTCGACAAATCCGTCTTAGTAGAAGCATCTGCATAGCAAAGGCCTAATATCCATGAAGTTTGGCGGTTTCCAGAAAACGAGTTTAATAGACTTTCCAGGCAAAATCTCTAGTGTACTTTTTACAGTAGGATGCAACTTACGTTGTCCATTCTGCCATAATTGGAGATTAATTTTAGAGCCTAAGGAGCCTTTTCTCTCAGATGAAGAGGCACTGAAAATTCTGGAATCTCGGAAAAGATACGTGGATGCAGTCGTAGTAACTGGTGGCGAACCCGCATTGCAGAAAGATTTACCTGTCTTTCTTAGAAGTCTCAAAGAAAGGGGGTTCGCTGTGAAACTTGATACTAACGGTTTCTTTCCACAAGTGTTAGAGGCATGTTTAGCATATGTCGATTATGTTGCTGTGGATGTGAAGACTTCTTTGGAAAAATATCCACGGTTAGGCGCAAAAACCACAAATAACTTCTTAGGAAGTATCGAGTTACTCAAGGAAGGAAAAATCGATTATGAATTCAGGAATACCGTGGTTCCAGGCATCGTTGACGAAGAAGATGTTTCGAAAATGGGAAAAATAGTTAATGGTGCAAAGTGTTTTGTTTTCCAACAGTTTGTTCCAGGAGACACATTAGATAAAAGCTTTAATAGTGTGAAACCGTATTCTTCAGAAGTCATAGCGCGTTTTGCCAATGAAATGAAAAAATATGTGAAAAATGTTACACTGAGAATTTAGCTCTCAATTATTTGGATTTTTCTCTTTTCCCTCTTTGTAAGAAATTCATGAATCGCGTAGGCTGCTTTTTTTCCGCCTGCCATGGCGGAAATCACCGTAGCGTTGTCGGTTACTATGTCTCCCCCTGCGAAAACGCCTTCCATATCAGTTTCACCTGTCTCAGGGTTTACAACAATTGTTCCATGGGGCGTAACTTTTATCTTTTCTTCACCTCGCACTGCCAACGGATTGGGTGCTTGACCTATCGCAACAATCACGGTGTCAACATCAACAGCGAATTCTGAATCCTTAAGAGGAACAGGTCTCCTCCTCCCAGTCTCATCCGGCTCGCCGAGACCCATCCTCACGCATTCAACTTTTTTGACGGCTCCTTTTTCGTCTCCGATGAACCGTACTGGGGTTGCTGTAAAGATGAATTTGATTCCTTCTTCCTTAGCGTTTATTACTTCATCTCGCCTAGCCGGCATTAACTCTTCTGTTCTACGGTATATGACTGTCACATCTCCTCCAAGTCTAAGAGCAGACCTTGCAGCATCCATCGCTACGTTTCCACCGCCGACTACGACGACTTTTGCTCCGACTTTTATCGGTGTGTCATATTCTGGAAACCTATAAGCCTTCATAAGATTGACACGAATAAGAAACTCGTTTGCAGAGTATATGCCGCTTAGATTTTCGCCTGGGATTCCCAGAAAACTTGGGAGCCCTGCACCTGACCCTACAAACACAGCATCGAATCCCATCCTAAAGAGTTCATCTAACTTTATGACCT
>JAWBOR010000022.1:0-20832 GCA_038826015.1 Bathyarchaeia archaeon | reverse complement strand
ATAGTTTGATGAACCCCAGTCACATGTGGTAGCCCAATATTCGCCTTCCAATATTCTCCTTTCACTCCTTGCATTGCATCAATTGGTTCAGTAGTGAAGTCTAGCATACTTGTCCACCAATTCAAGGTGTTACCATTAACAAAGCCTTTCGTACCGAAGACGAGGAAGGGATACCATAACGGACCAACAATTGGTAATGTGCCTGCAGCGGCGCCGTAGACAAAACCGTACAGTGAATCTCCAAAGTCTAAAACAAACAGCGTATTGTCATCCATGTCAACTTTAATCTTTTCTCCTCTGAATTCACGTATAGGTATTCGTACGCCTGAAAAAGCCGTGACACGTTTTGCTGGTCCAAGAATGCCTGTCATTGCATGTAAGCCGTAAACAGTCATATCATATAACGGTCCACCGCCTGGTCTACGGTAATACCAAGCCGGGTTAATGTTAGAGAGCACATCGCTACCTTGCCGAATTGACTCTTGTTCATGATATGTTCCGAATGCCATGCCAGTCGCCGCCCATGTTATTATTCCCAATGTTCCATCTTGTACAAACTGACGAATCTTTCGATGAAGAGGCTTCAACATCTCGCCAGGTGATGCTACAATTTTGACGCCGCGTCTTTTAGCAATCTTGATCAATTCATCTGCTTCTTTAGCGGTTGTGGTCATTGTTTTATTAAAATGGACATGGATTCCACGTTCTATAGCCATTTTCCCTTGTTCATAATGTACACCTATAGGTGACGCTATTGTAACCGCGTCAACGTTTCCAGCGTTCAACAAATCCTCATATCTTTCATAAGCATTAGGCACATCGAACTTTTCGGCGGCAGCTTTAGCTCTTCCTGGAACTGGATCGCAAATTGCAGTTACTTTTACTTTATCTTTTACATCTTCTTGCGTCAGATGAGGCAAAATTCCACGTAATGATACGCTACCTGCACCAACTACACCCAATTTAACTATTTTAGTCATTCGAGTCTCTCACCACTATTGTCATATCCTTTATAGATTTTATAGCTTATTACAGAGATATATTTTTTGGAATCAGCCTTTTCCCTTCAATGTCACCAGCCAAACAATCCCTATTATTTTCTGAAAAAGATAGGATCTAGCCTTGTTTACCCCAGTCTTTCCAATGAAACTTCGGTCTATATCCGAGCTCTCGCTGCGCTTTTGTGATATCATACAAAGGTTTTTTCTTTTCGGCTAAAAATAACTCTGGGTTCTTCACTGGAACACCGGGGAAATACAGTCTTACAATTTCCAGCGAATCAAGATCAGACCCCGATTCGTCAGCACCAATATTATATATACCATATTCGATTTTCTCGTTTTTCAGAGCCAATAGAAACGCTTGCGCGACATCTTCTACTCCAACATAATACCAAGCTTGGTCCCTACGGCTACCGTCCAGAGGCTCACGGTTTGACATTTTAATCATGTTCTCACGGAACATTGTTGTCATCTCCTCGTGATATTTCGGAGGGTACCACGATGTTCCAATGCGTAGGCATATGGTTTTGATCCCAAACTTCTTAGTGTACATGTAACAAAGTTGCTCAATCATAAGTTTACCCGCTCCGTAGAGGCTATAAGGCCTACATGGATGTTTCTCGTCCACTGGAAAATACTCGATCTCATGACTGTCCCCCCATGTCATGAACCCCACAGCGCAGGCACTACTTGCGAAAACCAACTTGTTGACATTGTTTTTCACAGCAGCTTCCAAGACGTTAAATGGTCCCGTAAGATTCACGTTCCACATTTGTGCATAACCCGGCGGATTAGAATACACCGGAGGGTAGTCCCATGCATATGCTGCCAAAAGCGCGATTGCGTCTATACCTTTTGTTGCACTTTCAACGATCTTATAATCAGTTATGTCGCCCTTGATGAACCTAGCCTCATCAATGTCGGGGGTCAACTTTCGACAAAGGACTTTGTATTCGTATCCAGCCTTATCTAACTGTTGAAGAACAAAATGTCCGATTCGACCTGTACCTCCTATAACCAATACTTTCATCTCATTCAATCTCTCCCTTTTTCGTTATTTTTAATTGATTATGTTGTTAAAGTATTTAGAGTTATAACTATTTAACTCTTATAAAATGATTTTTTCTAAGATGACATTTAATTTAAGAAACGTTTCTTTAAGATCAAATCTATATATATGGACTTAGAAATACTGAAATATAGCTAGGATAAATCGTTGTGGAGGTTAATAGATGTACGTTGCGATTGGAAGTACTCTCGTCAGATGAGATAGATCTTGTTCATGATTTGTCTTTAGAAATTCTCAAAAACACAGGAGTAGTAATGCAAGATGAAAGAATTCTTGCTTTGTTTAATGAGGCGGGAGCAAATGTGTTTAAGAAAGATCAACTCGTTAAAATCCCACCTTATTTAGTTGAAGAATCTCTAAAAAAAGGCTCCGAAAAACGTAACACTTTACAGCCGAGATAGAAAAACCAAACTGGAATTGGGCGCAAGCGGCGGACAATACTTTACAGCTGGTGGCGCGGTTCCTTTCGTGTTAGATTATAGAGCCGGGGAAAGAAGAGAGGCTACAACTCAGGATGCCATAGAACGGATACGACTTATAGATGCCTTGAATAATATTGACTCTATAGAAACTAGCCCTGGCATATGGCCTCTGGATGTCCCAGCCTATTTGAGAGATGTCTATGTTAGCATGCTTACTTTTGAGAATACTGAGAAGCATTATGGCTTGGAAACCGTTGGGCCTTCAGAAGCACATGAATACTGTATAAGGATGGCTGAGATTGTTGCTGGTGGAGAAGATGAGCTCAGGAAATACCCAATAATTCACGCCTCAGCTGAGCCAGTTGGACCGTTGCTGTGGGATGAGCACGCACTTAGAAACATGTGGCTGTACGCCAAGCATGGGCTTCTTGTGGACATAGCTTGCACATCAGTAGCGGGATTAACCAGCCCAACCACCCTTATTGGAACAATTGTTCATGGAAATGCGGGATTTCTAAGCGGTCTAGTTGCTGCTCAACTGATTAATCCAAAAACTCCCGTTGGTCGAATCTTCTCTGGTGCCACAACCGATTTGAGAACTGGCAAGGTTGTTATGGGGTCGGTGGAATACTCCCTTATGGAAATAGTGAGTGGACAGCTGGGCCAGTACTACGGGCTTCCATCAATGGGTCTCGGCGGCATACCAGATACCAATTCTCTCGATGTCCAAACAGGGTATGAAACTGCCCTAACAATGATGCTCGTAGCTTTAGGAGGAGTAAATAGAATACAAAATGGTGGGCTTTTAGCCACTGCGACAATGTCGAGCTTAGTAAAGATGGTTATTGACGATGAAATTATAGGAATGGTAAAGTATGCTCTTCGCGGCATCTCCGTCACAAAAGAAAAAGTGCCACTGGATGTTATCCACGAGCTTGGGCCACGCGGAAATTTTATGGGCAATATTAAAGCCTTAGAATTTACAAGGAAACATCTTAGAACAGAGCATTATATTCCATCTATAAGCCTAAGGATGGACTGGGACCTATGGGATAAGATGAGAAGAAAAACCGTCGTAGACTTGGCTCACGAAAAGGTCGAGACAATCCTAAAAACTCATGAGCCGGAGCCATTACCAGCGGGCGTGAGGAAACAACTAGAGCTCATTTATGAAGAAGCAAAGAAATCCTTAGCTTAATTATGTAAATCCATGTATATCAATGCCGCCTACGAACGTCAGTTTATCATAATATTCTTCTTTGAGCCTCAGCACATCCATTCCTGCTTTGACTTCTAGAGGATTTAAAGCCGTAATCTCGGAGTGTATAAGATGTGAAATGAGGAGCCTTATGTCAAAGTTAACAATAGCATCCCTTAAACTTACCAAAATCTTTTCTTCCGCCATCATCAAACATCTTTAGGTTTGTTCTCTAATTTACCGATGAGATGCTTTAATTAACTTCTTTCTATGAGTTTGTGACTGCGATTTTTATGCATTTGCCTCTGTTCATTTTCTGTAAGGCGTCTTCTAGTTTTGAAAGAGTCATCCTTTCAGTTATAAAAAGTTTTCCGTCAAATTTTCTGCTTGAGATAAGGTTGTAAGCCCTCCGAACAGATAACGGCGTATGATGGAATATCCCTTTAAGTGTCAAATCTTCATAGTGAATTCGCTCAGTAGCTAAAGTAATCTTAGTGTCAGCTGGGCAGCCTCCGAAAAACAGTGTTGTCCCAGCTTTTCTTGTCATCTTCACTGCCAACTCCCATGTCTGCGGAAGACCGACTGCCTCAATCACGACATCGGCTCCTAAACCTTTGGTTAACTCTTTAAGTCGACTTACTTGTTCATCTGCGTTAGAAGCATCGATTGTTTCGTCTGCTCCCATTTGACTGGCAATTTTTAAACGTTCTTTCTGAAGATCAATTACAACGGTCTTTGAAGCCCCTTTAAGTTTCGCCAATTGGAGATGCATCAAACCAATTGGTCCGCTGCCAATTATGGCCACAGTGTCACCTAAATTGATGTTCGCCGCATCATTTCCGTTTACGGCGCAGGCTAAAGGTTCGAGTAAAGCAGCTTCTTCGAAAGAGATGTCCTCTGGCAGCTCGTAGGTATTTTGGCTCACAATACGCCAGGGAACACGGATATACTCAGCGTAGGCGCCGTCCACACTGAACCCTATTAGGGTTTCTTCCAAGTGCTCGCAAAGGTTTGGCTTCCCCACTTTACAGAAGAAACAGGTATTGCAAGGCGCAGAGTTTGCGGCAACAACTTTTTGACCCACTTTAAATCGGTTAGCTACTTTTTCGCCTGTCTCAGCTATGATTCCTGCGAACTCGTGTCCCAACGTCATCGGGGGTATAATCTTAGGGTGTCCTCTTTTATACATCTTGACGTCTGTGCCGCATGTTAAGGCGACTTTAACTTCAACTAATATTTCGTCAGCGCCGATTTTTGGTATGTCTATTTCTTCATACTTTATCTTTCCGGGTTCATAGAATCGTACTGCCTTCATCTTTCCTTTCACTGTATCACACCTTTCCTAACCCATTAGAAGGTATTTTGTCTTGTTAAAAATTTTTGTCTCGGTGATGTTGTAAAACAATATGCCAAGAGACAAAATCTCCATCTGTCGTTTGCTTTGTCTTAAGGAGACATCGTAAAATCTATGTACGCAAAAATAAGGCCTGTTTCATTCTAAATTGTTATCAGTTTCATTCAGGTACAAGGATTTTCCCTTGGCAAAATGTTCCAGTGTCAAATTAAGATGGTTCTCCTATCGCCAGAAGTTCCATTCTTTTTTTGAGTATTTTTCAGCATATAAAGTATCGGCTGTTCTCTTTTCTTCAGGTGTGAGCATGTTTGGAATCAGCTTAATGGAAAAGACTTTTTCGAATCCCTGTAGTAACATTTCTTTAACTTTAGCTATCTCTATTCTGCAGCCTATTTCGTCTTCTAAATTTGTCACAAGTCTTTTCCGACTGGTAACTTTCCCACTTGCTATTTTTTCTGCTGGAACACAGAGTATTCTATTTAAAAAATCCAGATCGGTATTGACAAGAAGCGTCCCATGGTGAAAAATTATGCCTTTCCTCCTTGATTGAGCGTTGCCAGAAATCTTTTTGTCTTTAACTAGAAGATCGCTTGGCGGATCGAAGATGAGTTCTATGCCAAATTCTTTTAATCCTTCAACAACGCCATAAGAAAGAGCCCTAAATGTTTCAATGATATTCATACCTTTAAGAAACGGATGATCCGCCTCTATTGCAATACTGTAATTTAAGTTTCCAAAGTCTTGATAAACAGCGCCTCCTCCGCTGAATCTTCGAACTATCTGGACTTCTTCTTCTCTGCACATATCAAGGTTAACTTCAGCATCTACATTTTGAGAATACCCTATAACTACTGCCTTTTTGTTTTTCCAAAAGCGTAAGGTCGGTGGAACTGTTCTCTTCGTTTTTTCGATGAAAATAGCTTCATCAATGGCTAGGTTCATGGCAGCTAGATCAGGGTTTTCAATGTTTAAGAGTCTCCATTCTTCCATAACGATTCACAAAAACACTTTTTATTTAATAAAATTTAAATAACCATGATTTAGATTTCTAGCTTCTCTATAAGATTCTACCTTTATAGTTTTGTTGCATAAATGAGTTAATGCTGCAAAATTTACGTTAATATACACTTTCTGATCTTAAAGCCAAAAAGTTTATGCCATCAAACAGAAAAATATTAGCATGTCGGGGAGAATAACGTGAAACTTTCCAAAGGTGTGGTAGTCGCAATAGCAGTAGCGGTAGTTTTCGTAAGTGTCTATTACGGCTTAAACCTTCTCAAAACAGCTACCAATCCATCAAACACACCTGCGCCAAGCTTCAAACCGCCCCCACTGCTGGACATAGGACTGTCACCGTGGGAAAACATCTCTGCAACTCAGGGAGGATCTTGCCAAATAAATATTACCTTATCCTCTAAGTCCGACAAGAATGAATTCACAATACCGTTGAAACTCGTGCTCGCGAGATACATGGGTGCTAAATCCATAGATCAAGCCGAAAAAACTCTAAGTTGGATATTTAATCCTAACCCAGTTGTCTTAAAGCCAAAAGAGACAAAATCAACTGTTTTGACGATAAATGTAGCCGAAGATGCTCCTTCAGGAGAATACATTTTTCTCATTGAAGTTAATCAAGGCGGTCTCTGTGGTGCCACTTTTACGCTAACGGTGACATAAAAGTGAGTGCTGAACCTTAGTGCACTCTCCAAAAAATAATAGGGAAGGAGAAAATGGGACACTAGAGTGGCCACATGGGGCTGGAATGGCTCAAAGGTGTATGGCACATGCAAAGTTGACTCTATCTGGGACGTACAAGTTCGATGTATGGACCAGATATGCCTAAAATAAAAATCTCATAAGAGTTGTTCAAAACGCATAAAGTCTCGAACGACCCTTTTTCCAAAATTTTAGACGAGCTGAGAGAATTTAGATGGTCTGGTCATTTATAGACATCATCTTTTGACCTATCAGAAATTCGATAGCGTAATAAGGGTTTAATCTCATGAAAGTTCACAGTATCCGTCTTGTTTTCTCAATTCGTCACAATTAAGGGATCTTTAAATTAATAAACGAGCTTTATTGTTCATGATAATGCTTGGTGATTTAGAGATGACTGACTTATTTTCTTTCGATGTTGCAGTGATCGGGGCGGGAATCGGCGGATACGTAGCAGCAATCCGCTCAGCTCAGCTTGGGAAAAAAGTTGTTGTAGTTGAAAAAGATAAATTAGGCGGCATGTGTCTAAACCGAGGATGTATCCCTACCGAAACTTTGCTGGCAACTGCGGATTTTATTGACAAAGTCAAACGTTCAGAAGATTTCGGGGTGCAGATTGGAAGCTTCACAATAAATCTTGAGAAGATTAGGGTGAGGAAAGACACCGTGGTCGCCCGCCTTAACGAAGGCGTGAATTTTCTCATCAAAAAGAACAAAATTCATCTAATCAACGGAGAGGGCACTTTTCTCACAGAGAATCAGATTCTCGTCCAGAAGACAGATGGCGGCGAAGAAAGCATAAATGCCGAAAACATAATCGTAGCTACTGGTTCAGAAGAGTATAAACCATCCTATGCAAACATTGATGAAGAAAAAATTTTAACCACTAGAGAGGCGTTAAGCCTTAAAGAGGTTCCAGAAAGCCTAGCTGTGGTTGGCGGAGACATAATCGGAATAGAGTTTGCTGTTGTCTTTAACGCTTTAGGTTCAAAGGTAACGGTTTTGGAGGCTTCGTCAAATATTCTTCCTACACTTGACAAGGATCTAGGCAGAACCTATATGAGGATCTTGAGGAAAAAAGGCATTGAGGTTCACTTGGATACAGAAGTGAAATCGATAAAGGCTTCGCTAAACGGAAAAATAGGCATCAGAACGTTCTCAAAAGGCATCGAAACGGATATTCAAACTGATAAGGTGCTTGTTACCAATAGTAGAAAACCCCTGTCAGATAGGTTGGGATTGGAAAAAATCGGTGTCAAGGTGGAAGATGGCTTCATAATCGTTGATGAGCATATGAGAACCAGCATACCGAATATATTCGCTGTGGGAGACGTAACTGGGGGAAAGATGCTTGCCCACATCGCCATCGCAGGAGGAATCGTTGCAGCTGAAAACATAGCTGGGATAAAAACTACAATGAACTATAAGGCGGTTCCAACATGCATGTATTGTTCACCTGAAGTGGCAAGCGTAGGATTATCCGAAGATGAAGCGAAAGAACAGGGTTACAATGTCGCCGTCGGAAAGTTTCACCTTCTAGCCAACGGACGAGCCGCGACTCTAGGCGAAGCAGACGGAATGGCCAAAATCGTTTGCGACGGAGATACAGGCGAAGTCCTAGGAGTTCATTTAGTCGCTCCACATGCAACTGAGATGATAAGTGAAGCCGCACTGGCTATGCGTTTGGAATGCACATCTGAAGAGATTGGGACACTTGTTCATCCCCACCCAACTATAAGTGAGGCACTTATGGAAGCTGCAAGAGACATCCATAAAAAGGCTATTCATGCATGACAAATAAATCAAGGTTGCGAATAGATGAGAAAATGGATTTTCACCCACGGAGACGGCGACGGCTTGTGCGCTGGAGCCTTGGCTCTTGCCGCGAATCCCGATGCCGAGGTCTTTTTTACTCATCCCTTTGGGCTTCTTGAAGATCTTGAACAGGTTGAGGCCAAGGATTCTGTTGTAATCTGTGACATTGCATTGTCTGAAGGTCATCTGCCTAAGATTTTGACCAAGTTTGCAGAAATCGCTGAAACCGGTAGCTTATTGTATATTGATCATCATCCTTTGCCTGAAGCCCTGTCTGAGGGAGACATTCCTGGAAGGGTTATTCACGCATTGGGCTCCGCGACTTCTGAGCTAGCTTTTTCTTTCTTTCAAAGTGTTTTAGAGCCCTCTTTGAGTCGTGTTGCAATTTACGGAGCTATAGCAGACTACTCAGATAATACGCCTGTTGTAAATAGGCTGTTGAGGAGTTGGGACAAGAGAACAATCTATTTCGAGACGGGTGTTCTCATACAAGGCATCGAAGGAAAAAGGCGAGATTACGATTTCAAACGAGAGATGATTTATAGCCTCGCCAAAAATGTTCCTCCTAGCTTCCATAACAAACTCGTCGAATACGCTGTGGAGAACACTCGCATGGAAGAAACAGTAATCCGAGATTTAAGAAACCATATTCAGAAACATGGGAAAGTCGCCTATGTTCTAGATGTCCCATTTTCATTCGGAAAAACAGCCATATACACAAGAGCTTTGGCTGATGCCCTTGTTGGGGTAGCCGGTGAAAAACGGAAAAACTTCATAGATATGAGTCTAAGAACATGTGAAAGAGACGTTGACCTTAACAAAATACTACGCTATATAGCGCCGAAACTCGGGGGAAGCGGAGGCGGACATCCCGCTGCAGCCGGCGCCAGAGTTCCAGAAGAAAAATTCTCAGAATTCATCGAAGAGCTAGATAAAACTCTACAAACTCTTCCAATGAGCTGTTCAGACTGAAAGGTTATGTTTTAGGAATTCCTTAAAGGCTACTTTGAAGCCGTGGGCGAACTTTTTTTCGCCTGTTTCTAGGCTTTTCTTGATTTCTTCTATGTTCATGAATGTGCCTTCAGATATCTCTTTTCTGTTTATTTTGAACGGTCCGTTGTGTCGACAGATGAAAAGAACCGATATCTCCTTTTCAATCTCTGAAAAACTTTTGAATTTACACACTTTCTTTATAGGTGCATCTACGCCCAGTTCTTCTTTCAGTTCTCTTCGAGCAGCATTTTCATAATCTTCGCCGTAGTCCACGTGACCTGTAGCTGAGCCCGTATAATAACCTGGATAGAGATCCTTAGATAGAGATCGTTTCTGCAAGAACAGTTCGTTTTTGTCGTTTAAGACAAAGACGTAAACCGACCGGTGAATAAGCCCGTTACTGACATGGCATTCTTCCCTTGATGCTTTACCGATGACATTGTCGTCTTCATCCACAACATAGAAATGTTCACTCATTATCTCGTGCCTCAAGATAGGTTGGCAAATTAAATCATTGTTCATGCAACATGAAAAAGAAACAATTAAACTTTACCGAGTATTTTATTTCATATGCTCTTTCATATGTTAAAAAAGCGGCTGGAAAAATGCCTTGGAGCCTAACGTGTTCTCTCTCCTTGCTGAAACAGTTAGTTTAGCTTTGACTGAGATGGGTTTCTCTGAGCCGACTGAGCCGCAGATAAAGGCTATTCCATTAATCCTCAAAGGCGAGAATGTTCTTTTAGTTGCGCCTACGGGAAGCGGAAAGACGGAGGCAGCGTTACTCCCAGTTTTTTCGAATTTTCTTGAAATTCCAGAGAAAAAGGGCGTCTCTATTCTTTACGTTACTCCGCTCAGGGCGTTAAACCGCGACATGGTTAAAAGACTCATGACATGGGCTGGTTTTTTAGATTTGAGGGTTGAGGTTCGTCACGGCGACACCGAAGTCAAAACTCGTAGAAGACAGGCTTTGAAGCCGCCGAACATGCTTATAACTACGCCAGAGACATTGCAGGCTATTCTGCCAGGAGCGTTGATGCAGAATCATCTGAGAAACGTTCGCTTCGTGATTATTGATGAGGTTCATGAAATAGCTGGAGACAAACGCGGCGTCCAGCTTACAGTTGCCCTTGAGAGGCTTCAAGAGATAACGGGTAAAGCCTTTCAGAGAATAGGCTTATCTGCAACAGTCGGTAACCCCTTTGATGTTGCAGCCTTCATAGCTGGCAACAATCGCCCTATAAACATAGTAGAGGTTTTTACACCGAAGGATTACAAGTACGCCGTGGAGTCCCCTGCTCCGAATGACTCTGATTATGATTTAGCTAATAGTCTCGGAACAACATCGGAAGCCGCAGCTCGAATAAGACGTGTTTTGGATTTGATACATTCTCATGATTCGACATTGGTGTTCGTTAACAGTCGGGCCAATGCTGAGATGTTGGGTTACAAGCTTGGTTTACTGTCTTCTGATGTGGCGGTTCATCATGGGTCTCTGTCCAAAGAAGAAAGGATCTCTATCGAAGACCAGTTTAAGGCTAAGGCTTTGAAGGCCATAATCTGCACAAGCACTTTGGAGTTAGGCATCGACATAGGTCACATCGACCTGGCAATTCAGTATCTTTCGCCTCGGCGTGTCTCAAGCTTAATTCAAAGGGTTGGAAGAAGCGGGCATAAGCTTGGCAGAGTTTCGAAAGGCGTAATAATATCTGCCTTCGCAGATGACACTTTTGAGTCAATTGCCGCTGTTAGACGGGCTTACAAAAACCTTGTAGAACCGATTAGCATTCATGAAAACGCCCTGGATGTTTTAGCCCATCAGATTGCTGGAATCCTCATGGACAAGAGGGAGATTGACGTCGATGAAGCTTATGGGATTATCAATCGGGCTTATCCGTATCGAGGTTTGTCAAGGGTTAAATTCCTCGAAGTTATTAATTATCTTAACAACATCGGCGAGTTGAAGTTGGAAGGAAACGTTTTGAGAAAGACCGCCCGAACTAGGCGTTATTATTACGAGAACCTTTCAATGATTCCTGACGAGAGGCGTTATCCCATCATAGACATAGTCTCAGACAGGAAAATAGGCACATTAGGCGACGAATTCATGGCTTTAAGAGCCAGAATAGGGCTTAACTTCATCTGCAGAGGAAAAGTGTGGCGAATCGTCCAAATCGAAGACGAAACAGGAATAGTCTACGTTGTCCCCTCAGAAGACCCTACGGCGGCTATACCTGGCTGGGATGGCGAAATGCTTCCAGTACCAATAAGCCTCGCCCAAGAAGTGGGAAGAATAAGACGTGAGATAACTGAAGAAATAAGACGCCAGGGAAACCCTAATAAAGTAGTTGAGTGTTTTGCTGAAAGGTTTGCTGTTGAGCCGCAGGTTCTACGCGATGCGGTCAGCGAAGTCTATGAACAGGTTAAGCGTAATTTGCCTGTTCCCACAGATGAACATATTCTCATCGAAGGTTTTGACAAGTATCTCGTTGTCCACGTATGTTTCGGCGAGGTTGTCAACTGGACTTTAGGCTGTATTTTTGACGCTGTCCTCTCTGACCATGAGCTCATAACGGGCTGGTGGAACGACGGCTACAGAATCTTAATCGAGATGCCCCGCAAAATCGAGGACTATGAGCTTAAAAGAACGCCGTCTTTACTTTTCGATTTGAAGGATGAAGATGTGGATAAAGCGTTCGCGGGTTATCTTGAAGCCCGTTTTCCCTTCGCCTATAAGATGAAGTTCGTCGCTGAAAGATTCGGCGTTTTACTACGAGGCAAAACCATGGGGCCTGAAAGGCTTGCTCAGCTCCCAGCGCGGTTCAAGAATACGCCGATTTATGATGAGACGCTTAGAGAAGCCATGGTTGAGAAGGTTGACTTGAAATCCGTTAAGGAGATTATGGCATCCGTCAAATCGGGCAAGGTTCATGTTGAAACTATTCTTTCTAGGGAGCACCCGTCACCTATGGCTTATCACATCTTGGCTAAATACGCTGAGACTCCTGAGCTTATGGCGCCCAGCCACGTTCTGCTCAGTAACATAGAGAGGATGAAGAAATCCATTGATTCACGTAGCATTCGGCTCCTCTGCTTCTCATGTGGAAACTGGTCACTTGAAACAAGCATTCGAAAGCTTCCAGAGAGACCAGTCTGCGAAAATTGCGGCTCAGGGCTTTTAACCAGTCTCAGGCGGCGACAAGACATCGAGAATCTTAAAGGATTGTTGCGTCGACGTTTGAGTGGAAGCCAATTAAGCGACGAGGAGCTGAAAGAGTTGACTTATGCTAGGCGGGTAGCTGACCTTGTCCTGAGCTATGGCAAACAGGCTGTTGTCGCCTTGCAGGTTAAAGGCGTTGGACCTGAGACAGCTTTCCGAATTCTCGGCAAAATGATCACGAAGGAAGATGACTTCTATATGGACCTTTTGAAGGCGAAGATCCAATTTCTACGAACCCGCCAATACTGGGACGAGAAAACCTAGAAAGTTTTAGCTATTATTTTTTGATGGCGCCTAAAACTAAAGCTAATAGTGCCATGCGGACTATGACGCCGTTTCTGACTTGTTGGAAGTATTTTGCGAAGGGTGTTGAATCCACTTCAACGGCTATTTCGTCGACTCTTGGAAGCGGATGCAGAATTATAAGATCATCTTTGGCGCCTCTTAAAACTTCAAGGTCAACTGTGTATGTGCCTTTAACCTTTGCGTACTCGCCTAAGTCGGGGAACCTTTCCTTCTGGATTCGAGTCACATATAGCACATCGATATCTGGAAGAATATCCTCAACGCTTGTATATTCAGATACTTCAATCTGATCTTTAATGCTCTCTAAGACTTCTCGCCGCATCTTCAGAAGGTCAGGTGAAACCAGATTCAGTTTAACATCGTAAAATGAAAGCGCATAAGCAAGAGAGTGGACAGTTCGCCCGTAACGTAGGTCACCCATCAAAGTGATGTTTAAGCCGTCTATTTTGCCCTTTTCCTTGAAAATCGTGTACAAATCTAAAAGCGCCTGAGTGGGATGTTCCTCAGCTCCTGAACCGCCATTGATAACTGGCACATCAGCGTATTCAGCGGCGAATCTGGCTGAACCCTCTTGCGGATGACGTAAAACAATTACATCTGAGTATTTTTCAACAGTTCTAACGGTGTCAGCGAGGCTTTCGCCTTTCTTTGCTGAGGAGATTTCTGGTTCGCTGAACCCTATTGCGTCTCCGCCGAGTTTGTGCATGGCTGTTTCGAAACTCAGCCGCGTCCTAGTGCTTGGCTCAAAGAAGAGAGATGCCATAACCTTTCCTCTGAGCATATCTGAACCCTCATTCACTAGGGGCTCCATTGTTTCCGCAATCTTCAGAACATAATCGATTTCTTCGCGGGTAAAGTCACGAATTGAAACGACATCTCTATTGGTGAAGTTGTAATCGTTATTCATATCATCGTCACACTTCAACAGTCTCTATCATCAACGAGAAATTTAAGCCTTAAACATTTAAAACTTTTAAGCTCCATCTCATTTAACTATCAATTCTTTCCCTTTGCATTGTTACTCAAAAACAAAAAACGAATGTTACACAAATCAGAACTATCCAGCATCCGAGAAATAGCGAATTATTTAAGCGTGGTCTCCAAATACCTATTTGAAGATTTAAGTGGATGTGATTGGCATGTCTAAGAAGACTTTAAGAGTTTCCAAGATCAAGGATGGCACAGTTATCGATCACATTACCAAAGGTCACGCTTTGGATGTTGTGAAGATTCTTGGCATAAATGGTCGTTCAGGCGGAGTTGTAACAATTGCTATGAATGTTCCCAGCAGAAAAATTGGAGTTAAAGACGTGGTCAAGATTGAAGGGCGGGAGCTTAACCCTGAAGAAGTTGATAAGATAGCTCTGATAGCGCCCCACGCCACGATAAATATTATCCGCAACTATAAGGTCGCAGAGAAACAACGGGTTAAACTGCCCTCTATGATATACGGCATCGTGAAATGCGCAAATCCCACATGCATCTCAAACAACGAGAGGGAACCTGTTAAACCCATATTCTACGTGGAAAAAGAGGAACCGCTGAGGCTGAGATGCCACTACTGTGTGCACGTCATGGAAAAAGAAGCCGTACTCCAACAATTCTAAAGAGAAAAAAGACTTGAAACGAATAATCTTCTTAACGGGACCACCGAGAATTGGAAAGACAACAGTGCTCTTAAAAACAGTTGAAGAACTAAAAAAGAGAAAAATCACTGTAGGAGGCATGGTTACTCAAGAAATCCGCGAAGACGGCGTTAGAGTCGGCTTCAAAATCATCGACTTAACAAACCAAAATGAGGGCTGGCTGGCTCACGTAAAACAGATTGAAGGACCAACCGTGGGCAAATACAAAGTCTGTCTAAGAGACCTTGAATCCATAGGTGTAAAGGCAATTTTAAATGCTTCGGAAAAGGCTGATGTAACAGTCATAGACGAGGTAGGACCCATGGAACTGTTTTCGCAAGCCTTCAAAGAATCGGTTAAAGAAGCCCTAAACAGCGAAAAAACGGTTCTGGGGACAATCCACTACAAAGCTAGAGAATCACTCATAACTGCCATAAAAAACAGGGAAGATGCAGAAATAATCGAGGTGACGCAGAATAACCGTGACAGCCTTCCGACACTCATCATTCAGAAAGTCCTAGAGCTTCTAAGGCGAGCTTGAGGCGGAAGTGGCAGGGCTCAAATATGCTCGTAGCCGGGGTTGATGACGCTGGCCGAGGACCAGTTTTAGGACCGCTTGTAATAGCTGGGGTTCTTGTCGAAGAGGAAGCACTGTCGAACCTCGTTAACTTAGGCGTAAAGGACTCTAAACTTCTCTCGCCGAAAAGAAGAGAACAACTAGCCCAGGAGATATTCAAAATAGCTAAGAAATATCATATTGTAAAGTTGTCGCCAGCTGAAATCGATATAGCTGTTGAAACAGGCACAAAATTAAACCGTTTGAATAGGCTGGAAGCTAAAGCTATGGCGGAGGTTATTCGAAATCTTAAACCCGACATCGTCTATGTTGACGCTTCAGATATTCTAGCTGAAAGATTCAAACAACACATAGCCGAAAAAGTCCCCTTCAATGTTCAAATCATATCAGAACATAAGGCAGATAGGAAATATCCCATTGTCTCAGCAGCCTCAATAATTGCAAAGGTTGAACGCGACCGAGCTGTTGCTGAGTTACGAAAAACATATGGAGACTTAGGTTCTGGTTACATAACAGACCCAAAGACCCTTAGATTTCTAGAAGAATGGATAAAAAAACACGGTTCATACCCAGAATTCGTTCGAAAATCATGGAAACCAGCCAAAAAACTAAAAGACAAATACGCAAAATTCAAAAGAGAAGTCTGAAAGTCACATAAAAATTGTTTCCAGGTTCGGGTTTTGTTTCCATATGAAATTATGCAACGATAGCTAAAAAAAGAACCCATGTCAACGTCGCTGATGTGTTTACATTTAAAACTTTAAAGCGAATCAGTCGTATAAATTATTTATAATAAATTATTTATAGTCAAGCCATCTCTCGGTATGATGATTAAAAATGTTTTCTATGCTATCTCCCATCCAAGCGTTCATATTCCTTACTTCGCTTATAACAGCTCTAATTGTTTGCTTATTTGGTTTAAACACTTATGTTCTGTTATATTTTAGTCGAAAACACGGAAAGAACAGTTACGAAGCTACGGTGAACGTTGAAGAATGGCCATTTGTAACTGTTCAGATAGCAACCTTTAACGAAAAGAATGTGATAAAGAGAACACTGGAAAACTGTATCAACCTTGACTACCCCCCAGATAAATTGGAAATCGTGATTGTTGACGATTCGACGGATGAGACAACTGAACTGCTCAAGGAATTCGAGACCTTGCACTATCCTCGAATCAAAGTCATACATCGTCTAAAACGTGAAGGATACAAAGCAGGAGCGTTGAACGAAGCCCTAAAAAATTCAAAAGGCGAATTCCTTCTGATACTTGATGCAGACACTCTGCCTGACAGAAAATTTCTGAAAGAAACAATACCGTATTTCTTCAAAGATAAAAAATTAGGGTTCGTGCAAGGGAAAATCGAATATGTGAATGTCGAATCCTCATGGTTGGCAAAATCATTGTCTCTGGCTAACGACTGGTTTGTCTCCTTCAGTCAGCCAGCTCTTTCTAAAGGCGAAATGTTTCTATGTTTCGTTGGCCATGGAGGAGTATTCAGAAGAACCGCCATAGAGGAAGCTGGAGGATGGGAAAGCAACACAGTGTCAGAGGATATGGATCTCTCTCACCGCATTCAGATTAAAGGCTGGAAAGCCCTTTTCACAGAGAAGGCGAAAAGCAAAGAAGAGACACCGCCTTCTTTTCAGGCAGCGATCACCCGATACAACCGTCACATAAAGGGGCCTATCCAAAACCTTTGGAAACACGGTAGCGTGCTCTTAAGAGAAAAGGGAATTAGCACCCTAAAAAAATCTGAGGCGTTGATTCAGATGGCTTATCCGCTGAGTTATCTTTTAGGGTTACTCTGTGTCTTTTTCAGCGTTTTAACCCATTTGTTTGTGCCCAACAATTTTTCCGATAGTTTCTGGTTTTCTCCCTTAGGCGTTATGTTTTCAATTTTTATGCTGGCGACTTTTCCTTACGTGTCTTCGATGGTTTCGCCTTGTCTTTCTTTGATATTGATCCTCGTGTTGTCTCCAGTTTTCGTCTTTTGGGCCATAAAGAAGGGAAAAAACAAGGCCAGCTTAAACTTAAGAAGCCTGCTCGGAGTATTCTTAATCTGGAACGACAACATGCTGACGGGCACAAAGGCTATAGTAGAGCTTTTAGTCAAAAAGGAGATTACATGGATTCCCACACCGAAGATTGGAGACGGAACAAGAACCTATGTCGCATCGAAAAAAACGGAAAAGAACAAAATATATGAGGCTCTTTTAAGAATAGCTTCTTCAATCTCGATAATTTTCAGTTTCATAATAATTCTGTTAAAAAATTTTTCATTCAACGCCGTCGGAATGCTTATACCAGCGACTCTGTGGCTTATTTCAGCGTACTTAATTTTAAATTCTGAATAACCTACAAGCAAACATCCCAATCATTTTGTTATTTTATGAATAAACTCAAAAAGTCGATCAAGAATCGCGTTTTTCACCTAAAGAACAAATTTAATTATCATAATGTTGACTAATGATATTGGTTCTCATTTGATGAATTTTAGAGTAGAGATGAAGGATTATGATCTTTGCTGATAGAGTGGAAGCCGGTAATAAGCTGGCTTTGAAGTTAATGGATTACGCTGATGGAAACACCGTGGTTTTAGCTGTACCCAGAGGCGGAGTAGTAGTGGGTTATGAGGTAGCTCGTAAACTCAGAGCTTTCCTCGATATTATCGTACCTAGGAAAATAGGCGCACCAAATAATCCTGAATTAGCCATCGGCGCCGTAGCCGAAGACGGAACTATCATACTCGACTATGAACTTGTCGCATATCTAAACGTACCAGAAAAATACATCAAAGAGGAAAGCGCGAGGCAACGTTTAGAGATTAAGCGGAGATTGAGACTTTATCGAGGCGACTCTCCTCCTCTGAACTTTGAGAACCGCAATATCATAATTGTGGACGATGGAATAGCAACAGGAGCAACAATTAAAGCTGCTATCGCCTCAATGCGTAAGAAGAGACCTAAATCAATTATTGTAGCGGTTCCAGTTGCACCGCCCTCAACAGTAAAAGCCTTAGAGAAAGAGGCTGACCGCGTTATCTGTTTATCTACACCCGAACCCTTTTATGCAATAGGGCAGTTTTACAAAGATTTTAGTCAAACCAGCGACGAAGAAGTTATAAAGCTTCTAAAGCTCAACAGAGAAGAGCTAGGAGTTGCAAAGTTATAATTAATTCAACTATCAACCGGCTGTTACGCTTTAAGAAATAACAAAGAATCTTGAATTTAACCCTGATTTCCTAATGAAACATTCAAACATCATTATTCGATGTATATCGCTGGTCTATATGGTTTTGCCGCCGGCGCTCTTCCTTTAGGATCATATATGTCTGGGTCCTCTTCATCGTAAACTGTTGCCTCAGCATTCAATTCTCTAGCAAGAAAACCTCTCGCTTCAACAACTGCTTCCCTTTCGTTTAGTATTCCAGCTTTCAGCATTCTCTGTTTATGTTCTTTGGGAACCATATTGACCTCTTCTATAATTCTGCCCAAAAAAGCCGCTAGGTTCTTGGCCTTCTTCTTGAGATCTTGATCTTCCATTAGTTCCTTCATAATTTCTCGCATCTCAACTCGTTTTGAAGTGGATTTCTCTAAGGTTTTTATGTAAGCCTTCCATTTCCATGAGGCTGCTGTATAGTAACAGATTTTTTTAGGCGTTATCTTTGTGGCTTTTATGACATTAACGGTGTCTTCAATGAGATTTCTAATAAATTCTTCAACAACCTCTGCTTCCACATTAATCTTTGAGCTTTCATAAGGCGGCCATTCAGCTGAGGATACAAAGCCTTCATTTCCAAGAACATGCCAAAGTTCCTCGCATAAATAAGGTGAAAAAGGTGCCAAAAGCCGAATCCAAATGCTTGCAGCTTCTCTTAATATTCTTGGATTAGGTTTTTCTGTGCGTCTCAGATGCCAGCGGATGTCGTTCCACACTTCAAATAGGGCGATTTCTGCAGCGGTCCTAGTTTTCAATGTCTCGATGGCTTCCGTAACCATGCGAATTCTGTTTTGTATTGAAGAAATTAACCATCTATCCACAGTTTTTTCTTCTGTTTCGCCAGAAAGGCTGATGATTTGATTTATAAAAGTATACAGAGCCTTAAGTTTAGCATCTATGCTTCGTGCGTTTTCTTCACGCCAGTCTGGGTCATTCATATCCTCAGCGCCGAGAACCAATGCTAATCGGGTAACATCAGCACCGAAACGGTTAACCGCATCTCTCAAGGTGAGAAAATTGCCTTTAGACTTCGACATTTTCTGCCCTTCAATTGTCAGCATCCCGTTAACACTAATACCTCTAGGCCAGTATTCTTTGGGAAACAATGCAACATGCTGGAAGATGAAGAACGATAGATGATTTGGAACAAGCTCTTTTGCAGAGACTCTTAAATCCACAGGATACCAGTAAGTGAACTCGTTTCTCATATCGCGTAGAATAATAGGCCTAATGCCGATTTCCTCAGCAACTTTTTCCAGATTCCCCTTTCCAAAAAAGACATAGTCAAAAACCTCATTGGTGAGCTGCTCCGGCTCTAGTTTATATTGCCTCACATGGTTGACTATCGTATAAAACATCATGTAGACAGTTGAGTCGCTGAGAGTTTCCACAATCCAACCTGGGCTCCAAGGCAGAGGAGTCCCTAAACCAGTTCTGCGTGCGCATGCCCAATCTCGAAGCCAATCAATTTTATCATGGAAAAACATGCGGGCGCTCTCTGGAAATATTCGCGCATCATCCACGGCCTCATGCGCTAATTTCTTCCATTCTGGATCCGAATAACGCAGAAACCATTGGTCTGAAAGGATCTTGACGATGCATCTTGTAGTACATCGGCACACAACCTTCTCAGGTAAGTCATACATTGAATCAGCTATATTGACTTTCTTGAAGTCTTCTATCAGCTCAGCCTTAATATTTCGAACCAGTTTACCCGCATACTTGCCGCAGATCGGTTTCAAAACGCCCGTATGAAATTCTTTTCTGTAAATAACTGATGTTGCTTCACTTAACCGAGGATCAAATTGATCTTTGATTCCCATATGTTCCACAATTTCAACAGCTGGATAATCACCGTGTCCTTCAATGCTGATTAAAGAAATTGGTTTGATTTCCCTCACAACTTCAGGATCAATGCCGAACTTTATTAATTCATCAGGTTTATTCACTAGGTCCCTCAAAGCTATCCAGTCTGCTGGCGCATGAGCTGGGACGCTGTAGACAACACCAGTAGCTGATTCGGGACTTACAAACCATCCTGGTAATATGGGAAGACTCCTTTTAGTTATCGGATCTTGAAAGTTTTTGCCGATCAGTTCTGCTCCCTTAAACTCGCGTATGACTGTGACTTTTTTTAACTGTTCAGAGAGCTTCAAAGCGGCTTCTTTGCTGACTATCCATATCTCATCGTTCACCTTCGCTTCAACATAGATGACATCAGGATTTATGAACATGTTAGTCACGCCATAGACGGTTTCAGGTCTAAAGGTTGCCGCGGGAAGATACGCTCCGTTAAATGGGAACTTCAGCAGAGTA
>JAWBOR010000021.1:14301-22176 GCA_038826015.1 Bathyarchaeia archaeon | reverse complement strand
ATGGCTGGAAAAGGTGTTTCAAGATTTGGTGTTTCAGCGCCACCTGAACTGCTTACGGAGTTTGATGAGACGATTGCACGTATGGGTTACGATAGGTCAAAGGCTTTACAACTTGCCATGCGCAACTTTTTGACTGAATACAAATGGCAGTATAAAGAGGGAGGTGAAGTTGCTGGAACAGTTACCATCATTTATGACCATGAAGTAAAGGGCTTGGAAGAGAGCCTAACGGATACGCAGCATCTCAACAGGAACATAATTAGTTCAACCTTACACATCCATCTGGACGAAAGAAACTGCCTCTTAGTAATAGTGGTCAAAGGCGAAGTGAAGGCAATTCGAGATCTAGCTAAAGAACTGATGGGCAAAAGAGGGATAAAGCAACTTAAACTAGTAACAGTCATGTCGTAGAAGTATGGCACTAACTGCAATACTCTCATGATGGATACGACTAAACAGAGAATTTAGACGTTATTTCGAAATCAAAAAGGAATTATTGCGATTGTTCAGAAAAAACGCTAAAAAAATATGAATATCTAGTCAATTTTAGATGGCGCCGGGGATGGGATTCGAACCCATGCGGCCCATTTGGGCCACAGGCTTGCTTGGTCAAAGCGTTAAAGCGCTCAAGGCCTGCGCCATAAACCGCTCGGCCACCCCGGCTTTCATGATAGAATAGCGGTTCCTTTTTATTTGAACTTTTTCTTTAAGCTTTGGAGATTAAAAGATCGGCGCATAAGTTTTTAAGTGACGATTTGATGGTTTATTTCATTGCATTATATAGAGAAAAGTTGATCGGTCTTGTATTGCCAGTACTGCGGCAGAGAGGTTATTGATCTTCCGTTTAGGTGTTCATTCTGCGGTGGATACTTCTGTACTGAACATAGGCTGCCTGAGAATCATTCATGCCCAGAATACCTAGCAGCAATAATGCGACGAAGAGAGAGACACCAGCCCGTCATTGAAGAAAGGATTTCTAAGAGTAAGCATTTCTACAGCCTCATGAAACCAAAGTTTAAATTCGGGAGACAATGGTTCAGTTCCACTGAAGTAATCCATCTGATAATAGGTGCCATACTGGTTTTGTTGGTCGGATTGTCCATCATGCCTCAGGAAAAGAATTATTTGATGTCTCCTCACGGCCTAGTTTCCTTTATTCTCCAAAAACCAGTCATGTTGCTTGGTTCAGCTTTATTATTCACTACAATCTTTGTTCTCCATGAACTTTCACATAAAGCCGTTGCAAAACATTACGGCTTATGGGCTGAGTTCAGATTAACGCTTTGGGGCATCTTGCTAACATCGTTGTCGATTATTTCTCCGATAATAAAGCTCGTTTCGCCAGGAGCTGTCATAATCTCCGGTATAGCGGATAGAAAAGTTATTGGAAAAGCCGCTTTCGCCGGACCATTTACGAACATAATGTTAGCTTCGCTGTTTTTTGGCCTGTCATTCTTCTTCCATGCAAGCGTGTCATCAATTCTGATTTGGGGTGCAGCGCTTAGCTCATGGATAGCCCTCCTCAACTTGATTCCGTTCAGCGTATTTGACGGCGCCAAAATCTTCTGGTGGAACAGACTAATTTGGATTACAAGTTTCTCAATGTCCTTGCTGCTAACATTAGTAACCATGTTATTGCTTTGAAATTTTGAATATGGATCGCTCTTACTATAAACGTATTTAATTCCCAAAAAAGATAAAACCCAAGATTTCTCTTCAAACTATAAAACTCGAGATTGTCAATAAGTTGTTGAAGTCGGGATTAAATTAATTCAATACTTAAGAAAACTTCTTCAGGAATACGCATTCTCATAATTCTGCGCATAACTCGTTCTTCCGCATCAATATTCATTAAGCGCTTATGGATTCGTAGTTCCCATTTATCCCAAGTCTTTGTTCCTTCGCCACATGGGCTCTTCATTACAGGGACACGAAGTTTCTTTGTTGGTAGAGGAATCGGCCCAGATGCTTTTACACCAGTCTTCTCAGCCACTGTTTTCAGTTCTCTACACACTTCATCAAGCTTCTCGTAATTTGTACTCGTCAATTTTATTCTGGCCTTTCTAACCATGATGTATCCCGTTGATTTTCTCTAATCTTTCCTCTCAGTATTATTTAAACGCTTTCTCTCATTGCTCTCAGCCACTAAAAAAGTCTTTCCCCAGTGACTTTTTTAGTTTGCCAAGAATACTGCCTAATCCTTGTGAATTTTCCGAAACCGCAAGCTGCACATCTGTTTTTCTTGCGGTTATAAGACCTTCTTCCGCATCTTCTGCATCGGATATGAAGTGCTTTACCACCACGTTTTCCAAAAGAAGGAGTGCCCTTTCCCATAAAGGTTTCACCTCGGAGGCGGCGATATCATGATGACATTGTCTCCTCTGACTATTATCAAGCCTAGTTCCTTTATGTTATTGGCATCTGAGACATCCTCTGCCTTTTCCAATACGAGGTTGAGGTGCTGATCAAATCCTTGGAGTTTCCCTCTTATACTTTTGCCACCTCGCAGTCGGATTAAAACGGTTTTACCGAGGCTTTCTTCAAGAATCTGAATTGCCATCTTTGACATCCCTTGTTTATTGACATCTCCTTCTATGAAGAACCACAAATTTATATGTGTTGCGTTAAAATTAATCTTATGCCCAAAATTAGTCGCCAACATCCCATAAGAGACAGAGAAAAAAAGGTTTTTCTGGCACATTTTTCAGAAACATTAGGTCTGAATGCTGAACGTTTGTTTGGTCCAAAGCCCGAAATAGAAGTCATCGAGATGCAGAATCGAGAGATATATATAATAAACGATGTACCTCTGCTATTTAAAATTGGGGAAGAAATGGTTCCAACACTTTTTTTTAACGAAATGATTTCTCTTTTACCCAAGATAACAGTGAACATGGGCGCCGTACCCTATGTTTGTAACGGTGCAGATGTGATGGCGCCGGGCATTGTCAAAATCAAAGGCGACTTCAAGGATAAAAGCTTAGTAGTGGTCTTGGATGAAAAACATGAGAAAACGATAGCGATATGCCGTTCTCTTTTTGATTCTAAAACTATTGGGATGCTTAAACAAGGAAAAGCCTTGAAAAACCTGCATTATGTGGGCGATGAGATTTGGAAGCTGATAAAAAATTTAGCTAAAAACTAAAAAGTCTTTCTATAATTTTTCACAAGTCTTAAATATGCTAAGTGAACCAAAGGCATAATTGGAGATTTATAGAACAAATCCAAAAGTTTAAGACTTGAAACTAATAAAAATTGTATGTATGAGTGTATTGGGTTTAGAGGGTGGATAATTGTCTGGCATTGATATGGGGAAAACTATAGAAAAGATAATTGGCAAGATTAAAAAAGAAAAAACAGAAAAAGAGGAACAAGAAAAAGAACCTAGTTCACTTGCTTCTTCAACCCCATCTATTCCGAACGTAGTTTATTTGAAAGCGTTATCTCTGCATTCTCTTGAAGAATTAGATGCCATTAAGAACGATGTCAAATCGGGAAACATTTTGATAATTAGAATAAGCCTTTTGGCAGAGAAAAATATAGATGACGTCAAACGTGCGGTTGGTGAACTAAGCGAATTCATAGGGTTAATCGGCGGAGACATAGCCCGCCTTGGAGAAGAACGCATAGTAGTAACGCCGCCGTTTGTCAAAATATGGAAAGAGAAGCCTGCGGTACCAGAAAGTAAAGAAGTTACCGAAGCCTAAGCGTCTCAAGAACATCCAGTGCCCTAGCGTTGACTTTATATCTCTTCTGTAAAAAATCAGCAAAACTTGTACATTTAGTTTTCTCGCCGTGACAGATTATGATATTTTCAAGTTTTGGAGAAATCTTGCGGAGATAACCGATGATTTGCCTTCTATCAGAATGCCCAGAGAACCCTTCCACAGTATAAACCTTCAAATTGACTTTTATGACCTTAATTTTTCCTTCAGAGTTCATTATGGAAACTTCTGGAATTCCTTTCTGCACCCGTCGTCCTAATGTTCCTTCAATCTGATAGCTGACAAAGGTTATTGAATTGCGTTCATCATGCGCTAATTGTTGGAAATAGTCAATTATTGGACCCCCCTCAAGCATGCCAGCCGTTGCTATTATGATGCTTGGTTCACCCTCAATTATGTCTTGTCGGGCGCTGGGATGCTCCACCTCAGTGAAATACTCTGATTCAAAGGGGTTCACTCCTTCGTTAAGTATCTTGTTCCGGACTTCTCTAGACAGGTATTCAGGATGAGCTGTATGTATAGCTGTAGCTTCAGATATCATACCTTCAATGAAAACAGGTGCCTCTTTCAGTTCTCCTTTCCGCATATATTCATCGAGAATCAACATGATTTCTTGAGCTCTGCCAACAGCGGGAACAGGAATCAGAGCTTTTCCTCCTTTCTCAAGGGTTTCATTGATGTTCGATACAAGTCTTTTCTCCGCTTCATCTCTTGAAGGCATCACATCTCCTGGACCGCTATAAGTGGCTTCTGTTATAACGGTTTCAGCTCTCGGAAACTCTGCGGCTGCGGCTTCAAGAAGCATAGTTTTCCCAAACTTAAAATCCCCAGTGTAGACTATGTTATGGTATCCTTCCCCGATGTGCAAATGCACTATTGAAGAACCAAGGATGTGACCTGCGTTATGCAATGTCAAACGAACATCAGGTGCAACATCTGTGACAACACCGTAACGTAGAGGAATAGTGTGGAGCACAGCATCTCTCACATCTTTTTGGTCATAGGGCAAGACTGAACCTTGCTTAGTTAACACATCGAGATAATCAAGTTGAAGTAAAGTCATAAGACTCAGATTTGGAACCGAGCAATAAACCGGTCCATCATAACCATATTTATACAGGAAAGGTAGGAAGCCGCAGTGGTCAAGATGAGCGTGACTTACAACGACAGCATCCAAAGAATCCAAGTCGAATTGAGGGGCATCAAACCTCGGAAAAGCTTCAAAAGGCTTTGCGGATCCAGGATTGATGCCACAATCTATCAGAATTTGACTTTCTCGTGTTTGGATAAGAATCGCTGAACGGCCGACTTCTAGGGCAGCGCCTAACATGGTGATTCTAAGGTCTCCCACTTCGTAGATTGGTGGTCGAAAGATTCGCTCGCCAATATTACGTAGAATTCGTTCCCGTTCTTTGCTTTCAGAATAGAAAGAATGCCTTATGTGCGCCATTATTCTCGACATTCTTGGCGGGCTTCTTAATACACGTGGTCTCCAACGTGTCTTTTGGATAATCTCCTGAAGAGTTGCACCGTTCTTTCCTATGACCAAACCAGGCTTTTTTGCTTCTATTGTAACTTCGCCGAGGGTGGGATCAAACAATATATTGGTGATCTCCGCCTCTTTCGGAACCATCTCTGTTATTATCTTTTCAGCTTCGTTTTCAGACATCCTCACTGAGGGGTCTGATCGTATCACTATTCTCTTTTTGATAAGGCCAACGATATCTGTGACAATTTGGCTTTGACCTGCGAGAAGCTCAGGTTTCTTTGTGTATATAGCCAGAGAAGGGCCTTCGAATTCTATGCGGGTGATCTCAGCTTCCTTTGGAACATGTTCAAGAATGGTCTGTCGGATTTCTGCTTTACTATTTTTTTCGAAGTTCGTCATTCTTCTTCCATCTTCCGTATTAGAGGGTTCTGATTGTTAAACAAAATTTTCTGTCATCATCTATCCGTGATAACTTGTATTATGATCTAATCGATCTTCGTCATCTTTATTACTTGTTATAAGCCTAATGTCATATTTGAGTAATGATCTGGTTTTTTTCTGGATCTTTAATACCGATAATGCCTACAATTCTTTGTTTCTTGGATATCAATTCTTCAGTCACGTACATCCTATAAATATTTGTCGTTTAAGCGGCAAAATGCTACTGAGAGAAACATTATTGTTAAACTTAGATTTAAATCGTTCGGATTTTGCGTCAACATCCACTTTGTTTCTATACGCAAAAATGCTTAATTATTCCCTATATGTAATAAAATGGTTCTGGCTAGATTGTGAGATGGTTGTCTTGAGCCCGAATCTTCACTGGATGCAGATGCCTAGAGAAATAATTATAGGCAACGGAAGTTTGGAATTAGTCGGAGATGTATGTGAAAAACTGGGCTTCTCGAAAAGCGCCTTGATAATTACAGGCGTAAATACACTTAACGTAGCCGGTCAGAAGATTATCGATATACTTAAGGGTGAAGGATTACAGGTTAATCGTCAAATTGTATCTTCAAACATCCCCACATTAAGAGATGTGGAAATCTCCGAGGAAAAAATTCGTGAACTTAAACCTCAAGTCATTCTTGGAGTAGGTGGAGGAACAAAAATTGACATAGCAAAATTAAGTTCTGCCCGTCAAGGGATTCCGTTTATCAGCGTTCCCACCTCACCCTCGCATGACGGCATAGCAAGCCCATTTGCATCTATAAAAGGATTGGATAGACCATACTCAGTTAAGGCTCAATCTCCCATAGCCGTGATAGCTGATACTGAAGTCATAATAAAAGTGCCACACCGTTTCGTCGCAAGCGGATGTGGAGACATGCTTGCAAAATTTACATCAACACGCGACTGGAAACTTGCACATGAAAAAAGAAATGAATACTATGCTCAATACACCGCCAGCATATCCTTGATGGGTGCTCAGCATATTGTTGATAACGCGGATAAGATTAGGCCTTCTTCTGAAGAAGGCTTGAGGATACTTCTAGAAGCTCTTGTGAGCTGCGGCATCGCTATGGGCATAGCTGGAACTAGCAAACCTTGTAGTGGTTCTGAGCATCTCTTCAGCCATGCTTTGGACTTAGTATCACCCAAGCCTTCGTTACACGGGGAACAATGCGGTTTAGGGACAATTATGATGGCTTCGCTTCATGGGCTGAAATGGGAAATTATCAGGGATACATTGCAGAAGGTGGGGGCCCCGACAACCGCTACTAGTCTTGGAATGAAACCAGAATATATCATAGAGGCACTGGTTAAAGCCCCGAAAATTCGGCCTGAAAGATATACTATTTTAAGCGAAAAAACATTAACCTATGATTCTGCGCGTGAATTAGCAGAAAAAACGGGTGTAATTAGCTGAAGGAAAAAACAAAATGGAAAGAGAGAAGCCTATAGTTACGCTTATAGGCGTTGGTCAAGCTGATGTTGGAAGGGTTTTTATTCATAAGGGTCCTGGTTCATTATGTGGAAGTTGCAAATATTTTCAGATATGTGTTAAAAATTTGGAACCAGAACGCATCTATAAAATTGTTAAAATACGCAAAAAAACTTTGCCTTGCGAGCCTTATAAGATGGATATGCGGGTTGTAGAGGTCACATATGCTGAGATACCCGCTGTTTTACCGTCCAACCAGGCGATTGAAAAAGCCATAGTAACTTTTCTCCCAGTTGACTGCAAAGAACAAAGTTGCAAAAATTATGAACACTGCGTTCCTCTAGGTCTTAGGCATGGAGATAAATGTCAAATATTGACTGTTATTGGGAACCTCCAGTGCTCGAAGGGGTTGCCGTTGAAGGATGCACTTCTGCGGCTGGTTCCTGTTTCTTAAAGACTTCAATGAATCTCACGGTCTTTTTTTCAGGGAAGAATTTCTGTATGTCCATGGATATTCCTCTTTTCATGATTTGTAATCCCTCTGTATAAAAGGCTTCTTCTGGCACATTTATCGTGACCTGGTTTTCTTCTATATCTAAAGAGAATTTGTCAATGTTGACTTGAGGAATCCTTCGATGAATTAAAGCTTTAATCTTTTCTTCAGTAGTTTCCAGTTTGCTTTGAACCGTAACTTCGTAAACTAAGGTTTTACCTGCCAATGGCGGATTAAAATCTAATTGAACTCTACCAGCTCCGATTGTTCTTACAACGGCAAG